>JABIQF010000173.1 GCA_018668095.1 Cellvibrionales bacterium | reverse complement strand
CGTAGCAAAAACAAAAGTGCATCCGTTATGGAATAATATTGAAGACGGCGCCCGTTTTTATTTTGTGCACAGTTATTTTGTTGCTGCGCAATCATGCGCATCGGCAGTGGGTGTTACAGACTATGGCTTACCAATTACTGCAATGTTAGCGCGCGATAATATTTTTGCGGTGCAGTTTCATCCAGAAAAAAGCCATAAAGACGGCTTACAATTATTAAGTAACTTTATGCAATGGAATGGCGAGTCTTAAAGAGACGCACATTGTATAAAGTGTTAGAAAACGACTTTCTCTATTTCTATTAAAATTTATAATGGTTTAAAACATGTTAGTGATTCCAGCAATTGATTTAAAAGATGGCGAATGCGTACGGTTGCGTCAAGGCGTAATGGATGATTCAACGGTGTTCTCTGATGATCCCGTCGCGATGGCTGGAAAATGGGTTGCCGCAGGTGCGCGCCGATTGCATTTAGTTGATCTTAACGGCGCCTTTGATGGCAAGCCCATTAATGGTGAAGTGGTTACTGCCATTGCCAAAGCGCATCCAAATTTACCAATTCAGATAGGTGGTGGTATTCGATCGTTAGACACCATAGAGGCCTATATCGATGCGGGTGTTAATTATTTAATTATTGGTACTAAAGCGGTTAAAGAGCCGGCGTTTGTTAGCGAAGCTTGTCGTGAATTTCCGAATCATATTATTGTGGGTTTAGATGCAAAAGATGGCTTAGTGGCAACGGATGGCTGGGCTGAAGTGTCTAATGTGCAAGCCACAGAATTAGCTAAGCGCTTTGAGCAAGACGGTGTTTCAAGTATTGTTTATACCGATATTGCCCGTGATGGCATGATGCAAGGTGTAAACGTTGAAGCAACGGTAGCGATGGCTTTGGCTTCATCTACCCCCGTTATTGCATCGGGCGGTATAACAAATATGGATGATATTAAAGCTTTACGCGCTGTTTCGAATCAGGGAATTTGTGGCGCCATTACTGGCCGTGCTATTTACGAAGGCACATTAAATGTTGCCGAAGCGCAAGCGTATAGTGATAGTTACAAGTCTTAGTTCGCTTATTTTTATAATCTGCAAAGCAAAAATGTTAGAGCAATTTCTATGAGTTTAGCAAAACGAATTATTCCCTGTCTTGATGTTGATAACGGCCGCGTTGTTAAAGGCGTGCAGTTTGTTGATATTCGTGACGCGGGTGATCCAGTAGAAGTTGCACGACGTTATAACGAGCAGGGCGCAGATGAAATTACATTTTTAGATATTACCGCGAGTCATGAAGGTCGAGACACGATGGTAAAAACCGTCGAGAAAATGGCAAGTGAAGTTTTTATTCCTCTTACGGTTGGCGGTGGTATACGTGAGTGCCAAGATATTCGTCGCATGTTAAATGCGGGGGCGGATAAAGTGGGCATTAACACGGCGGCTATTCATAATCCTGATTTTGTTCAAGAGGCTGCATCACGTTTTGGTTCGCAGTGTATTGTTGTCGCTATTGATGCAAAGCAAGTACAAGTAGCGACTGATTCGCAGTCGGCGCGTTGGGAAATTTTTACTCATGGTGGTCGCAAGCCAACCGGTATTGATGCGGTTGAGTGGGCAATAAAAATGACGGGCTTTGGTGCTGGCGAAATTTTATTAACCAGCATGGATCAAGACGGTGTTAAAAAAGGTTTTGATGTGGGTTTGACGCGTGCGGTGAGTGAGGCGGTTTCGGTACCGGTAATTGCATCGGGTGGTGTGGGTAATTTACAGCATTTGGTTGAGGGTATTACGGAAGGGCATGCGGATGCTGTATTAGCGGCGAGTATTTTTCATTTTGGTGAGTATACTGTTGGTGATGCGAAGCGGTATATGGCTGAGCGAGGTATTGAAGTCAGAGTTTGATTTTTTTAGTTTTAAGGTCAAGGTCATCGGGGGTAGCCTTAGTGCTAATCCGATATTCTTTTTTTAAATTAGTTTGTTTAAGTTTTCTATTAAGACCGTCGGGGGTGGCCCGACATGCCAGTCACTTTTTTCAACAGCAAAAAAAGTAACCAAAAATGCCGCAAACTGGCGAAGTTTGATCTCGAGATAACCTATT
>JABIQF010000001.1 GCA_018668095.1 Cellvibrionales bacterium | reverse complement strand
TTATTGCTGCCAGCAACTTTTTTCAAAATATCGCTATGTTACTGATGCTCAGTTTAACCATTGCTTTTGCCTTGGCCGATTTTGATAGCCATCATTTGCTGCAAATGATGGCCGTGTTAACCAGTCTAGTAGGCAGTGTTATCGCCTTTGCTGTGGTTAAGTTCAATCAGGTCCACGGCGTTGAATCGGCTGAATTGCCTACAGCCTAGTTATACTTAGCTATAACTAAGTTATAACTTAGTCAAAATTTAGTCAACACTGAGTCATAACTTGCTCACTGGTCGTTAATTTATTGCCAGTAGGTGACAAAAGACGCTGTTCTTGGCTTAATTTAGCTTGCCGACTTAACGTATAATTCGGGTTTTCTTTTTCTTAGTATCGGACACCGCTTTATCCATGAACGTTAGAACTCGTATTGCTCCATCACCGACTGGTGATCCGCATGTAGGCACCGCCTATATTGCCTTATTTAATCTTTGCTTTGCCAAGCAGCATGGTGGCAAGTTTGTGTTGCGTATTGAAGATACCGATCAAGTACGAAGTACTGAGCAATCAGAACAGATGATTTATGACTCATTGCGCTGGTTAGGCTTAGATTGGGATGAAGGCCCAGATGTCGGTGGTGATTTTGGTCCGTATCGTCAAAGCGAGCGAGGCGATATTTATCAAACGCATGCGCAGCAATTAATTGATAACGGCCATGCCTTTAAATGCTATCGCACGGCTGCAGAGCTTGATGAGCTTCGCGCCAGTATAAAAGCGTCAGGTGAAAACCGCGCATTAAAACCGTCCGATTTACTATTAAGTGAAGCCGAGCAGCAGCAACGTGAAGCTGATGGCGCACCGTTTGTTGTGCGTATGCAAGTGCCGACAGAAGGTAAGTGCACAGTCAGTGATATGTTGCGCGGTGAAATTGAACTCGATTGGTCAACCGTTGATGCGCAAATACTTTTAAAGTCTGACGGAATGCCTACCTATCATTTAGCCAATGTGGTTGATGACCATTTAATGGAAATCACCCATGTATTACGCGGTGAGGAGTGGATTAACTCTGCGCCTAAGCATCAGCTTTTATATGAGTATTTTGGTTGGGATATGCCAGCGCTATGCCATTTGCCATTATTGCGTAACCCCGATAAAAGTAAGCTCAGTAAGCGTAAAAACCCGACAAGCATTCTGTATTACCAGCGTATGGGATATTTACCCGAAGCGGTAGTGAACTACTTGGGCCGCATGGGTTGGTCTATGCCTGATGAGCGTGAGAAGTTCACCTTAGAAGAAATGCTCGAAGCCTTTGATGTGCAGCGTGTGTCATTGGGTGGTCCGATATTTGATTTAGACAAGCTCAGTTGGTTAAACGGTCTATGGATTCGTGAATCATTAACGGCCGAGCAATTGGCCGATAAGTTAATTGAGTGGGGTTTGAATCGTGAGACTTTGCTTAGTGTGATTCCTCATGTGCAACAACGCATGGACACACTCAGCGATTTTATTCCCAAGACTGCCTTTTTGGGTTCTGGCTTATTGGATATAAACGAGCAGAACTTTGCTGCGTTAAAGCTAGATACCGCCGAACAGCTAAAAATTTTACAGTTTGCCCTTTGGCGACTTGAGGCCTTGAGCGATTGGCAACGTGATGCCTTGTTTGAAGAGCTTAAAGGCTTAGCCGATGCGTTAGATTTGAAGGTAAAGGACTTTTTAGCGCCGTTATTCATTGCTGTATCGGGCAGTACGGCCTCTTTCTCAGTCATGGATGCAATGGCATTGCTTGGCTCAGATATGACGCGAGCGAGGCTTAGAAATGGCATAGACGTGCTAGGCGGGGTATCCAAGAAGCAGATGAAGGCAATGGAAAAAGCGTATAAGGGATTAAATAGCGCGAATTAGGCCGTAATCTGTCAAATGCCGGTCAAAGGGCTTGACTGGCGGGGCGGCATCGCTAAAATGGCCGTCCGTTTGAGGTAGTCAGCATTTTAATAGAGTTCTGAATGAGTTCTGACATAAGCCTTAACGATCCCACCCAAATATGGGGCCTTAGCTCAGCTGGGAGAGCGCAACACTGGCAGTGTTGAGGTCAGCGGTTCGATCCCGCTAGGCTCCACCAAATTCTTGTTTTTAAAGTAATCAGTAAGAATAGATAACCCTCGTCGCTTTTGGCTTCGGGGGTTTTTGGTTTTTGGAGGCGCAACTTATTGATATGCAGTCTGTCTGTTTCTTCCTAAAGTTATTTTGAAAGATGACATTTACGGTTTTTACACTGCGCCCCTAGTTAATGTGTCCGAAACTATAACATCGTCAGCTTCCTCTTGTCTGTGGCGCGTATTATGTCTAAAATGGACAAAATAGACATATTTGAGAGGTGTTAATTATGGAAACATTCACAGCCAGCGAAGTAAAACAATCTTTTGGAAAAGCGCTAATGAAATCACAGCAAGCACCTGTATGTATTGAAAAGCACGGCGAGCCGGTGAGTTATTTAGTATCAGCTAGTGATTTTGAAGAATATGAAT
>JABIQF010000135.1 GCA_018668095.1 Cellvibrionales bacterium | reverse complement strand
AGCAATCTGAACAGGCTGGTTTATTAAACTTAAAAGGCCATCGTTCAGTCGGTGGTATGCGTGCTTCGATTTACAATGCGGTATCAGAAACAGCCGTGGATGCATTAATTTCGTTTATGGATGATTTTGCAAAAACGAATGGCTAACTCCTTCGCCGTCTGTATGGCGGCGATAATTCATTTTACTGCGTACTGACTATCATGAGTAAAGACGACTTACAGAGTTTACGAGGCGAGATCGATCAAATTGATCAGCAGATTCAGCGCTTGATCAATGAACGTGCTGGCTGTGCTAAGCGTGTGGCTGATGTTAAGTTGGCATCGGTTGATACCACTGCTGAGGCGCCTTTGTTTTATCGCCCTGAACGTGAAGCTCAGGTGTTGCGTAAAGTGATGGAGCGAAATGAAGGGCCGTTAGACGGTAGAGAAGTTGCGCATATTTTTCGTGAAATTATGTCGGCTTGCCTTGCGTTAGAGCAGCCAATGGAAATAGCGTATCTTGGTCCGCAGGGTACATTTACTCAAGCCGCTGCTTTAAAGCATTTTGGTCATTCAGTGATGACGCGTCCGTTTGCGAATATTGCTGAAGTCTTCGAGGCGGTGGAACGCAAAAATTGTCACTACGGTGTCGTACCGGTAGAAAATTCTACTGAAGGCATGGTTACGCATACGCTCGATAATTTTATTAATTCACCGTTAAAAATTTGTGGTGAGCTTGAATTGCCGATAGCGCTTAATTTATTGGTTAAAAGTGCTGGTGTTGATGGAAGTGCGGATACACAGATAACTAAAATATGCGCGCATCAACAAGCGCTTGCTCAGTCACGTCATTGGTTGCAGCAACATTATCCCAAGGTAGAAGTGCAGGCTGTTAGTTCTAATGGTGAAGCAGCAAGAATGGCATCAGAAGATGCCACTATCGCAGCGATTGCTGGTGATCTTGCCGCTGAACATTATGAGCTGTCTTGCTTAGCGTCTAACATTCAAGATTATGCTGACAATACCACACGTTTTTTAGTTATTACCCATGATGAAGTTGAAGCCAGTGGTGAAGACAAAACATCTATTATTGTTTCTACCCGCAATGTCCCAGGTGCTTTATTTAAATTGTTAGCACCGTTAGAGGCCGAGGGTATTAGTTTAACGCGTATAGAAACAAGACCGTCGCGTACAGAAAACTGGGCCTATGTGTTTTTTATGGAATTCCAAGGTCATCACCAAGACCCTGCAGTTAAACGTGTTACCGATGCTATTGCAGAGCAGTCATTTTTTGTAAAAGTACTTGGCTCGTATCCAGCAGCCGTTATTTAAGGCTCGACGAATTCGTCCATAAGCACGGCGACTATTGAGCACTCTAATTAGAGCATATTGATTAATCATGACATCTCCTTTTATTACATTGGCGCGTCCTGCTATTCAGTCTATGCAGGCTTATCAAGTGGGTAAGCCGATAGAAGAGGCTCGCCGCGAATTAGGTATTGCCCATTTTATTAAATTGGCAAGTAATGAAAATCCTCGTGGTCCTTCGCCAGCAGTATTGGCGGCTTTAGCAACAGCATCGCAAGACATTAATCGCTATCCTGATGGCAATGGTTTTTATTTAAAGCAAATATTAGCCGAGCGTCATGGTGTTGATGCGTCGGCGATTACTTTGGGTGCGGGCTCTAACGATATACTTGAGTTGATAGCTAGCGCCTATTTAGACGGTGATACGTCGGCGATTTATTCTCAATACGGTTTTCTGGTTTATGCTTTGGCGACAGCGCGTTCGGGTGCCGAGTCAATAGTGGTCGATGCCTGTAATTTTGGTCATGATCTTTCTGCCATGGCCGGTGCGGTAAAAAATAATACGCGCGTTATTTATATTGCTAATCCTAATAATCCTACTGGTACCTATACGCATCATAATGATTTAGTGGCGTTATTAGATGCTGTGCCGGCATCGGTGCTTGTCGTTTTAGATGAAGCCTATTGCGAGTATATTAATAAGGCTGATTATCCCGATGGCATCGCATTACAAAAACGCTATGCGAATTTAATTATTACACGTACTTTTTCAAAGGCTTATGGCCTGGGTGGTTTACGTGTGGGTTACTCGATAACAGATCCGATTATTGCCGATATGCTAAATCGCGTAAGGCAGCCGTTTAATGTGACTTCATTGTCTTTGGCCGCTGCGCAAGCTGCGTTAGATGATAATGCCTATTTGGCAGAATCAGTGGCTTTGAATGATGCTGGTATGCAGCAGTTAGAAGCTGGGTTTTCAGCTTTAGGACTTAATTATATTGAGTCAGCGGCAAATTTTATTACTTTTGAAACACCTAATTTGGCGAGTGAGATGAATCAGCAATTATTGCAGCTGGGTGTCATTGTTAGGCCTGTTGCTAATTATGGCCTGAACAATCATCTGCGTGTCAGTATTGGTTTGGAAGATGAGAATGCTCAATTTCTGCAAGCGTTAACGCAGATCCTCGAACCATTAAAGTCGGATAAATAGCGATGATTATATTTGAGCGTTTGGTGGTGTTGGGCGTTGGCTTAATGGGTGGTTCGCTTGCACTGGCGGCCAAAAAAGCCGGTGTGGTGAGAACTGTTGTTGGTTGGAGTCGTAAAGAGGCGACCTTACAAACGGCGTTAGCTAATGGTGTTATTGATCATGCTGAACTGGATTTGGCTGCAGCATTAAAAGATGCTGATTGTGTTGTGGTAGCAACGCCCACTATGTTGGCTGAGACGATAATGATTCAGGCGTTAGAGCTAGTGCCTTCGACAGTAGCGGTGACGGATGTGGCCAGCGTAAAAGGTAATATAGCTGATGCCTTAATAGGGCATTTTGATGAAATACCTAGCAATGCAATTTTAGGTCATCCTATTGCAGGCTCAGAGCAAAGCGGTGTGAGTGCGGCAAAAGATGATCTTTATCAAGATCATCGTGTGATATTGATTAATGATCCTGCGTCTAGTCCAAAAACGAATGCCGCATTACTCGCGAAGGTGAGTCAATTATGGCAAGCCGTTGGCGCGGAAGTGTTTGAGATGTCTGTAGCGGAGCATGATCATGTATTGGCATTGACGAGTCATTTGCCGCATTTGTTGGCTTATGCCTTAGTAGCGCAGCTGTCTAATCATAATGAAAATGTGAATGTTTTTGATTTTGCTGCGGGTGGCTTAAGAGATTTTACCCGTATTGCGAGTTCTGATCCGCGTATGTGGCGAGAAATATTATTGGCGAATAAAACACAGTTGAGTTCATCGATTGATGATTTTGAACAGTGGATTGCACAGCTTAGAGCGATGCTGGACAGCAACGATGGGGATGCCTTAGAGATGGTGTTCAGTGATGTCAAAAACTCGCGTGATAATTTTGTTGCTGAGTTGGCTGCGCGCACTCAAAAATAAACGGTCAATAAATAGAAACACAATTTAAAAATAGACGTAGGTAATAAATAATAGATTGAATTGACGCGACTATGTTTTGGCTCAGATTTTGGTTCAGATTTTATTCTTTTATTTTATTCTTTAATTTTAGAAAGGTTAATTAACGTGAAATTCATTGCAGGTCCTGGCTTAGGTGCAAACTCGAATACGGCAGTTGTAGGCGATATTCGTGTTCCGGGTGATAAATCCATTTCTCATCGCTCAATTATGTTTGGTGCTATTGCTGAGGGCGATACTCATATTCATGGATTTTTAGAAGGCGATGATGCGCTGGCAACATTGTCAGCGTTTACGGCAATGGGCGTTAACATTGAGGGGCCTGAGAATGGCGAGGTTTTAGTTCACGGTGTTGGTATGCACGGTTTACAACAGCCCAGCGAGCCTTTGTATGTAGGTAATTCTGGCACCTCTATTCGTTTATTAGCAGGCTTGCTAGCGGGTCAAAAATTTCCTGTTACGCTAACCGGTGATGCATCACTTACCTCGCGACCTATGGGGCGTGTTGCCGATCCATTACGCTTAATGGGTGCAGATATTGAGACTGGAGAAAATGGTCGTCCGCCATTAAAGCTTAAAGGAAATAGTGAATTAACAGGCATCGATTATATTTTGCCTATGGCTAGCGCACAGGTGAAATCTTGTGTGTTGCTTGCAGGCTTATATGCAAGCGGTGAAACCTCAACTGTTGAACCTGCGCCAACGCGTGATCACTCAGAACGAATGTTAGATGGCTTTGGCTATGAAATTAATCGTGATGGCCCTCGCGCGACCTTACAAGGTGGCGGTAAGTTAAAAGCAAAAACAATTGATATTCCTGCTGATATTTCTTCAGCGGCCTTTTTTATGGTGGCGGCATCTATTGTGCCGGGTTCAGATTTACAGTTGCGACATGTGGGTATTAACCCAACACGCACAGGCGTTATTCAAATTTTAAATTTAATGGGCGCAGACATTACATTGTCTAACGAAAAAACAGTGGGTGGCGAGCCAGTTGCTGATATTCGTGTTCGTTATGCGCCATTACATGGCATCGATATTCCTGAGCCTTTAGTGCCATTAGCCATTGATGAATTTCCTGCGCTATTTATCGCTGCAGCTTGTGCGACGGGTAAAACCGTATTAAGTGGTGCAGAAGAATTACGTGTTAAAGAAAGCGATCGAATTCAAGCGATGGTCGATGGCTTGGTTCTCTTAGGTGTTGATGCAACGGGTACAGAAGATGGCGCCATTATTGTTGGCGGCGAAATCGGCGCGAATCAAGCGCGTGTTGATGTTCAAAGCTGTGATGACCATCGTATTGCTATGTCATTTGCGATGGCGGGTTTACGCTCACAATGTGAGATTGTGATTCATGAGTGCGATAACGTGGCAACTTCCTTCCCCAATTTTGCTGCCTTAGCCACCGAAGTGGGTTTGACGCTTCAAGTACTCGCTGATTAATGCGTCCCCGATTGAGATTGAACCTATGTTGATACCTATTATTACTGTCGATGGCCCGGGCGGTGCAGGCAAGGGCACTATTTGTAAGCGGTTAGCCGAACGCCTGAATTGGCATTTGCTCGACAGCGGCATGCTTTATCGTTTATTGGCTTTGTCCGCCATGAATCATCATGTGGCTGTCGATAATGAAGCTGCGTTAAAGGTAATGGCGAGCGCTTTAGATATTAAATTTCAATCGATTGCTGGGCAAGAAGGTATTTGCGCTTGGTTAGAGGGCGAGGATGTCACTGATGCTATCCGTTCTGAAGATGTGGGTATGGCGGCATCCAAAATTGCACTGCAACCGGCAGCGCGTTCAGCATTATTGGCTAGGCAGCGAGCCTTTGCCGAGGCGCCAGGATTAGTGGCTGATGGCCGTGATATGGGCACGGTGGTGTTTGTTGAGGCACCTTTAAAGATCTATTTGACCGCATCGGTTGAAGAGAGAGCAAAACGCCGCCATAAACAGTTGCTCGATAAGGGCCAAAGTGATACCCTCCCGCGCCTCGTTGAGGCCATAAAAGCCCGTGACGATAGCGATATGAATCGCGCCGTTGCTCCGCTTAAACCTGCGCCCGATGCGTTGACTATAGATAGTACCCTGATGTCGATTGATGAAGTCTGTCAGCAGATACTAGATGAAGCCGCAAAACGAGGGATTTTGTAAGACGTATAAATATTTAACACATTGATTTTTATAGTAATATAGCGATTAATGTAAAACTGACGTCGGTAATATGCTTTATGCCAGCATGCCTATTACCGGCTTAATTTAACAGCTCCATGCCGCTGGTTGCATGGACCGGGACAGTACAGCCAAGCGTCGAATATTTATTCGAGGCTACTTGCGCCGTCTGACCCTCATATAGGTTATTCACTATGAGCGAAAGCTTTGCAGATTTATTCGAAGAAAGTTTAAAAACCATTGAAATGCACCCTGGTGCCATCATCACAGGTGTCGTACTCGACGTCGATAGTGATTGGGTAACGGTTCACGCCGGTCTTAAATCAGAAGGCGTTATCCCACGCGGTGAATTTTTAGATGAAAGCGGTGAGTTTTCCGTTGAAATCGGCGACATGGTTCAAGTTGCATTAGAAGCTGTTGAAGATGGCTTTGGTGAAACAAAACTTTCTCGTGAAAAAGCCAAACGTGCCGAAGCGTGGAAAACGCTTGAAGCTGCGTTTGAGTCAGAAGAAGTGATTACTGGTGTTATCAATGGCAAGGTCAAAGGTGGCTTTACAGTTGATGTTAAAACCATCCGTGCATTCCTACCGGGTTCTTTGGTCGATGTTCGCCCGATTCGCGACACTGCTCACTTAGAAGGTAAGCCACTCGAATTTAAAGTTATTAAACTGGATGCTAAGCGTAATAACGTTGTGGTTTCTCGCCGCGCCGTTATGGAGCAAGCGAACAGTGTTGAGCGTGATCAATTGCTCGAGACATTGGAAGAAGGTCAGCGCGTGAAAGGTGTCGTTAAGAACCTTACCGATTACGGTGCTTTTGTTGACTTAGGCGGTATTGATGGCCTACTTCACATCACTGATATGGCTTGGAAGCGTATTAAGCACCCAAGCGAAATCGTAACTGTTGGTGACGAGATCGAAGTTAAGATCCTGAAATTTGATCGTGAGAAGAATCGCGTATCTCTGGGCTTGAAACAATTAGGTGATGATCCATGGGGCGATATCAAAGGTCGTTACCCAGAAAAGACTATCGTTAAAGGTGTTATCACTAACTTAACTGATTACGGTTGCTTTGCTGAATTAGAAAGCGGCGTTGAAGGTCTAGTACACGTTTCTGAAATGGACTGGACTAACAAAAACGTACATCCTTCTAAAATCGTCAACTTGGGCGATGAAGTAGAAGTGATGATTCTTGATATTGATGAAGAGCGTCGTCGTATTTCGCTTGGCATCAAGCAGTGTCAACAGAATCCATGGGATGCATTTGGTTCAATTCATGCCAAAGGCGATAAAATCTCTGGCACTATTAAGTCGATCACTGATTTCGGTATCTTTATCGGACTTGACGGCAATATCGATGGCTTAGTTCACTTGTCTGATATCTCTTGGACAGAAACTGGCGAAGATGCCGTACGTGGATACAACAAAGGCGATGAAATCGAGACAGTGATTCTTGCTATCGATTCTGAGCGTGAGCGTATCTCGTTAGGTGTTAAGCAGCTTGAAGAAGATCCGTTCTCTGACTTTGTTGCTGATAATGACAAAGGCAAGATCGTTAAAGGCACCGTTAAATCAATGGATGCGAAAGCAGCTATTATCGATTTAGGTGACGATATCGAAGGAACACTCAAAGGCTCTGAAATTTCTCGTGAGAAAGTTGAAGATGTTCGTAATGTTCTGAAAGAAGGCGAAGAGCTTGAAGTTAAAGTGATCAGCGTTGATCGCAAAAACCGAGTGATTGGTCTGTCTATCAAAGCGAAAGATGTTGCTGATGAGCAAGAAGCGATGCGTCAGCATCGTGATGCTGAGCCAGCACCTGCCGCTTCAGCAACAACCATTGGCGATTTAATCAAAGCCAAAATGGACGATAAATAGTCAATCTGACTGTTTGTTTCTGTTAGACGCCACCAGAAGTCAGCGTACTTCTGGTGGTAATCTAACGCTTTCCTCCCTTATTTAATCCAAATTTCCCCAAAATATGATGAAAATCAGTGTCTTGCTGATCAACATCGGTATTGTGCCAACAATTTTAATGTGCTTTTATGTGGAACAGATCGCAACCTTGGCTATACTCATTAGCTAAGACCGTAAGTGTTTGCTTGCAAGTTCGCTCTGAAACTGGGTATTTAGGACAAGATAATGACTAAATCTGAATTAATTGAACGCATTGCTATGCGTCAAGTACAGCTTTCGACTAAAGATGTCGAGCTAGCCGTTAAGTGTGTAATAGACCAAATGGTTAATGGTTTAGCATCGGGTAAGCGTATCGAAATTCGTGGTTTTGGTAGTTTTAGCCTCCACTATCGTGCTGCTCGTGTTGGCCGTAACCCTAAAACGGGTGAGCAGGTTCAATTAGCAGGCAAGCATGTGCCGCATTTTAAGCCTGGTAAAGAGATGCGTGACCGGGTCAATGACAGTTTGAACCGTTTTCAAGCGACATACTTTAATCCTTAGCCTTTATTTTTAGGAGTCAGTCTTGGCTCCTGATTATCTTCGGCGATATATCATTCTGTTTACAGTGACATCCGAGGCTGCTTTTTTGAGAGCCTAGCGATGTTTGTTTTTGTCGTTTTATATTGCCTTATATCCCTTAGTATTCCTCTTTCTGCATTTGTCGCTGTATTGATGATCAATTAATCAATTATTTTTACGCATAGAGTAATGTACTTAGGCGCTGGGCGGTTATAATGCTGTCTTTGTTCTGCAACCATCGAGCGTCTTATGCGTATCTTAAAAACCATCTTCTTGGTCATTATGGCTATTTTGGTTTTTGTTCTGAGTTTGGCGTTTATCACGCATAATCAGACGCCTATAGGCATTAACCTTTTATGGACGCAGCTCCCTGAGCTGGCGGTTTCTAGCTGGCTAATTATTTTCTTTGTTGCTGGTGGCCTTGTCGGTTTGGCCGTATCCTCCCTAATGCTCATCAAAGAAAAGCAAGCACGCTTGCGGGTTGAAAAACGCCTACGTACTACTTCAAAATTAATGACCGGACAAACCTCTTAGCTTATGGTGGATGTTGCATTTATTGCGCTAGTCACTGTGGCTATTGCTATCGGCTATGTTCTGGGTCGTCGCTCATTAAAAAAACGCGATGCCGATAGTTTTCCGCTATCGTTCGATAAAACCTACTTTCAAGGTTTAAATTTTCTGCTGAATGAACAGCCGGATAAAGCGGTTGATGCCTTTGTCGAATCTCTCGATGTTAATACGAATACGCTCGAAACACATTTGGCGCTGGGCAAGCTCATGCGTAAGCAGGGGCAGGTCGATCGTGCTATTCGAATACATCAGAATTTATTAGCGCGTCCACAGTTAGATATCGCTCATCAGCACCAAGTGCATTTAGAATTAGCGCGCGATTTTATGGCCGCCGGCTTATTAGATAGAGCAGAGATGTTATTAAAAGAAGTGATAGCAGAGTCGAGCGCTTTACGCGGTATTGCCCAGCGTTACTTATTGGATATTTTTCAAGATGAGCGTGAGTGGTCTGATGCTATACAGGTTGCTGAAGCGTTAGTTAGTAGTCGCTATATAAAATCAGCACCCGATAAACGGCGATCGCTGACTCAAATGATAAGCCATTTTTATTGCGAGTTGGCGGAAGAGTCGAGCCATAAAAACGATACTGCAATGGCGAGAAAGCATTTAGATAAAGCGATGATATCCGATAAAACATCAATAAGAGCGGCACTGTTAATTGGCGCCTTAGAAAATCAAGATGGCCGACATAAGCAAGCAGTTAAAGTGCTATCGCGTGCGGTGGCGCAAAACCCTTCGCTAATGTCTGAGTGTTTGCCTGAATTATATAAAGCCTATATTGCGGTAGATCCTGTCGGTGGATTTAATCAAGTGTTAAGTTTTGTTGAATCACAAGTGGCTCAGCATCCATCGATTACCGCCTTGTTGTTTATGGTCGATCAATTATTGATTCGTGCCGAAAGTGAGCCTTCACGTCAGCAACAAGCACATGATTTACTGTCGCGTTATTTGCGTGACAGACCATCATTAGCGGGTTTAAATAAAGTGATTACGCTTCAGATTCCACGTTTAAGTCCTGATATAGCAAATGATGTTATTTCGCTGCAAAGCTTAGTTCAGCGTTTATTAGAAAAGCGTTTAAACTATCAATGCACCAGTTGCGGTTTTACGGGAAGACAATTACATTGGCGTTGTCCGAGTTGTAAAAGCTGGGATCAAATGGAACATGTTAAGGCTGTTGAGGCCAATTGATCCCCTGTTTTAATTGACGTCTTATTCTTATTATAAAATATGTAGATGAAATTTATGAATTCAACGGTTGTTACTCCTGGTCCTGAGATCAAAAGTCCTTTTATTGTTGCCTTCGATTGTGCTGATTTAGCCGCAGCTAATGATTTAGCCGATCAATTATCACCGCAGTTATGTCGAGCCAAAGTTGGTAAAGAATTATTTACCGCCTGTGGTATGGCGGTTGTTGATATGTTGCATAGCAAGGGTTACGAGGTTTTTCTGGATCTTAAATATCATGATATTCCTACCACCGTGGCCAAAGCAGTGGCTGTTGTTGCTAATGCCGGTATCTGGATGGTGAATGTGCATGCCAGTGGCGGACATCGCATGATGAGCGCAGCAATAGATGCGGCCTCACAAACGAACAAAACGCATTTAATTGCGGTGACAGTATTAACCAGTATGACAGATGAAGATTTACAGTTAACCGGTGTGACGCGTTCGGTTGAAGAGCAAGTGATGTTCTTAGCTGATAGCGCAAAGCATGCAGGTCTCAATGGCGTAGTGTGTTCAGCACAAGAAGCACAGCAATTACGTGCGCGTTGCGGTAATGATTTCTTATTGGTGACGCCGGGTATTAGGCCGGCCAATGCCATTGCTGATGATCAGCGTAGAACATTAACGCCTCGGCAAGCTATTGATGCTGGCAGTGATTATCTTGTAGTGGGCCGTCCAATTACACAAGCGGACGACCCCTTACTAGCGCTTCAAGAGATGCTAGCGTCTCTTGACTAATGTGCTCGTTACCTTTTTTGCTGACTTCTATGGCAACAACGTTGTCGACCTAGTAGCGCGATACAGGCAGTAGAGAACAACCACAATGACGCCGGAAGTGGCACGGACGATACTTGAAAGTCCTGTTCATTGTTGATGTTACCTAAACTTGCAGTATCAATGGCCCAATTAAAATCGTCACTCAAAGTACCGTTACCTTGACGCTGCAATGACAAACCTAAAAGTGAATCGGGCAGCTCCTCTAAGCCTACGTCGATACTCGTTAAGCCATTAGCAGGCCCTTCAGTAGCTGTTAAGCTTCCTTCGTAACTAATAAAATCCAATACTTCTCCTAATGGATTTACTAGGGCGAAGGCATCAGCAGGACCATTTTGGATGCCTGAAGTAGGAAAGCCCAGTACGCCATAGCCATTATCTAAATCGCTAACAACGCCATTTAAATTAAGGCTTTTATAAATCTCACCGTTTGAGCCGTTATAAAATAAAAGTTGCCAGTTATCTAAGCTTGTTCCGGCAATAGCGGCAACTTCTAAACCTTCGCCATTATCGGTACCGTTATTATCATAGTGAAATTCATTAATAAATACTGGCGCAGCGAGTGCAGCGTGGCTCAATGATAGCGCTGCAATGAAGCCAGAAAAACGTCGTATAAAAAAATGACTTGGCGGTTTTTCGGTTATCCGAAAAATGGTTTGTAGATGGATGGTTTGCAGATATGTAGTTCGTAAATATGTAGTTAGGCGAGTTTTTAATGCGAATAAAAATGGCCGTGCAGAGAGTTTATGCGTCATCGTAACTTCCTCCTTGATTGACGTGTATTGATATCATGTATTGATATATATGTAGTGCCAAGCATCCATTGCCTGACGAGTCATACTATATCGATAACATAAAAATTGTACAACTGGTTTTTTTTTGTGCTAGCATTGCCTCACAATTTTTCACTCAAACTTTTATATGAGTGGTTTATATAAGCAAGCAGCTAATAACGTAAGCCGGTGAGCGATGTAAGCTAGAAAAAAATTGTGTCATGCTGGCAGGATTGCCAGTTCATCTTATGCGCCTTTAATTGCAAGGTGCTTTTAACAAGGAGTTGTTACCATGAAAGTTATTTTTCCTATCTTCGTTTTATTTATTAGTTTATTCAGTCTCACCTTACCGAGTTATGCCGTCGAGAAAACGGTAAGCAAAGTAAATCCAAACATAGAGCAGCTTGCTCCTAAGACTATTAATATTAATACCGCTTCGGCTCAGCAATTGGCTGATCAATTAGTCGGCATTGGTCTTTTAAGAGCTACAGAGATTGTTGCTTATCGTAAAGCGAATGGACCGTTCCATCATGCCAATGATCTTGTCGTCATTAAAGGTATTGGCGAGCGAACGGTTAAGCGTAATCAGTCGAAAATACGCCTAAAGTAGTTATTTTAAATAACGGGCGCTACTGCTTGATTCTAATCACTAATATGAGTCTAAGTGGCGCCTTCCTATCGATGGCTTTCAGTGGTTCCACTGATCTTAAAAGCCTGTTATCGTAAACAATATTTTTTTGCACGAGTGTTTTTGATCTTGCGTTTTTCGTCAGCGAGTGAAGAGAATAGTCGAAAGATTTAATTTTAAAAACGATAGGGCTACACATGACAGTTTACGATGTATTTAATGGTGATGCCGATGGTATCTGTGCACTCTTACAATTGCGTCATGCCGAGCCCATTCAATCGCAACTCATAACGGGTGTTAAACGAGATATTAAATTATTGGCTCAGGTCGATGCTCTGTCGGGTGATCATGTCAATGTGCTCGATATTTCTATGGATAAAAATAAAGCCGATGTGATTCGTGTGCTTGATGCTGGCGCGAGTATTTTTTATTGCGATCATCATGTGGCCGGTGACATTCCTTCGCATCCGAATTTAGCGGCATTAATTAATCCTGCAGCAGATGTTTGTACCAGTCTCTTAATTAATGGTCGTCTCCATGGTGCCTTGAGTCATTGGGCTATTGTGGGAGCTTTTGGTGACAATTTAAAAAATAGCGCGCAAGCATTGGCTCGAACAACCGATTTAACCCGTGAGCAATTAGCGATATTAGAAAACTTGGGTATTTATATTAACTACAATGGCTATGGTGGCAGTCTTGCCGATCTGCATTTTGAACCTGCCGATTTATATCGCTTGCTATATCACTATCGTAATCCGTTAGATTTTATTGAAGATGATGCCGCTCATTTTCATCAACTTGAGAGTGGTTATCAAGACGATATGAGTAAAGCGAAAAATGCCGATACATTAAGAGCGACGACTAGCTCTGCCGCATTTTTATTACCCGATGAAAAATGGGCGCGTCGCGTGAGTGGTGTTTATGGTAATGATCTGGCTAATCAGTATCCCGATCGGGCGCACGCAGTGTTAACATCACGTCCAGACGATACCTATCTTGTGAGTGTGCGAGCACCCTTAAGTAATAAAATCGATGCAGATACACTGTGTATGGAATTTCCTACCGGCGGTGGTCGTAAAGCGGCAGCAGGTATTAACGCTTTACCCGCCGAGATGCTGGAGCCGTTTTTAGATCGTTTGGATAGTATTTACCGCTAAGGTGTCATTTTAAATAAAACCTTAACCCTTCAATTCATCACTGTGAGTCGAAAAGAGGAAGTAACGTGGATATAGCGTCTTATCTTGCCATTGCAGCAGTGCTTATCTGTTTCTCTGCGCTTGTCTTTACTCGTTATGCTGCTGACATTGTTTTAATGGGTGGGGTAACCGCTCTATTAGTGATGGGCGTTATTTCTCCAGTAGAGGCGCTGTCCGGATTCGCTAATCAAGGCATGATTACCGTAGCCATGTTATTTATTGTTGCTCAAGGTTTATCAAAAACGGGCGGCGCAGCATGGTTAGCCGGTAGTTTATTAGGAAGGCCATCGACTATTGGCTGGGCGCAACTCCGCTTAATGTTGCCTGTGGCCACACTTAGCTCAGTGGTCAATAACACACCCGTTGTTGCGATGATGATTCCAGCCGTTATGGATTGGGCTAAGCGCAATCAATTTGCGGTGTCACAATTAATGATGCCTCTGAGTTATGCAGCGATTATCGGCGGCGCCTGCACGCTCATCGGTACGAGTACTAATTTAGTTGTCGATGGTATGTTGCGAACGCACTACCAAGCGGTGGGTGCTGAGGAAGCTCACCAACTCGGTATTTTTGATTTGGCTTGGGTGGGTATTCCATGCGTCATTGTCACGCTTGT
>JABIQF010000002.1 GCA_018668095.1 Cellvibrionales bacterium | reverse complement strand
TTTCAGGCATGAGTTATGGTGCAATCTCTAAACCAGCAATACAAGCTTTATCCTACGGGGCTAAAAAATCAGGCTGCTGGATGAATACTGGTGAAGGCGGGGTTAGCCCTTATCACCTAGAAAGCGGTTGTGATTTAGTCTATCAAATTGGTACCGCTAAATACGGCGTGCGAGACAGCAACGGACAATTATCCGATGAGAAATTGAGAAACATTGCGAACCATCAACAAGTTCGCATGTTTGAAATTAAAATGAGCCAAGGCGCTAAGCCGGGCAAAGGTGGCATTTTACCCGGTGCAAAAGTCACCGCCGAAATTGCTGCTGTTCGTGGTATCAATGTCGGTGAAGACTCTATTAGCCCCAACGGCCACCCCGACATCAACTCCGTTGAAGATTTATTAGATATGGTTGACCATATTCGCGATGTCACCGGCAAACCTGTTGGCTTTAAAGTGGTTGTTGGCTCCTCTGACTGGATAGACAATATGTGCAGCCTCATTCTAGCCAGAGGCATTGAATCTGCACCAGACTTTATCACCATCGACAGTGCCGATGGTGGTACTGGGGCTGCACCACAGAGCCTCATGGATTTTGTCGGCCTACCATTAAAAGAGAGCCTGCCATTAGTCACCAATAAACTGAACCAATACGGCTTGAGAAAGCGTATTAAAGTAATAGGTTCCGGTAAGATGATTACACCCTCGGGCGTTGCTTGGGCATTATGTATGGGAGCCGATTTTGTTGTCTCAGCCCGCGGCTTTATGTTTGCCCTAGGCTGTATACAAGCCTTGCAATGCAATAAAAATACTTGCCCCACGGGTATCACTACACACAACAAGAAACTACAATTTGGGTTAGACCCTAGCAATAAGGCCGAGCGCGTTGCAAACTATACTCAAAACATGATTTATGAAGTTGGCGTTATTGCTCACTCCTGCGGGGTCAAAGAGCCACGCAGATTAAAGCGCCACCATGCACATATTGTCAGTGGCGATGGATTATCAAAAGCGATATCAGATATTCATCCCTACAGCGAAGTAGAGCAAATTAAAATTAACATCGACAACTAAATAAATATGCTTTGATCATATAATTAAAAAAAAGGTAAAGAATGAACTTAAGCCCAGATCAACTACTCACTAATTTATTAGAGGACCACCAACCCAAAAACTTATTACTTGTTGGCGATGAAATACCGCCAGCTATTCAACAGTATTTAGATACTCAAAAGGACAACAGCATTAGCTTGCAGTCCCTTAGCAACGCCTCATTATTATCAGCAATAGAATCACGCTTTGATTTTTGTTTAATCACTCCCGCGTTTATTGAACACGATAAACAACGGGGTATTGAATTATTAGCGGGTATTAGAAATCGCCTATGCCATCATATTTATCTAGTTATACCGCTGAACGAGAATATTTCAGCGATAGAAAATTGGACAGAAAAGGATTTATTTAGCCTAGGATTAAAAAAACTGGCTCAATTTAATTCAAAAGAATCAGATGATGATATAGCACCGGTATTAAATTGCTTTGCTTACCAAATAGAAAGCTACATCAAAAAACGCGACTGGAACAATGCTAGATTTTGGGCGAATCCAGAACAGTTCGGTAAACATTGGTGGTAATCTATAAGCCTAATCATAGTGAAAGTGATAGTGATAATAAAAAAGGACAGCTGCTGTGATCAGCATTAATAGTCGACTCAGTATTCCAGAATCTGATATTGAAATATCAGCAATACGTGCCCAAGGTGCTGGCGGTCAAAACGTCAATAAAGTTTCCTCGGCAATACATTTACGCTTTGATATCCATAATTCTTGCCTGCCCGACTTATATAAACAGCGATTACTGGCACTGAATGATCAACGCATTAATAAAGAAGGCGTTATCATCATTAAAGCGCAGCAATACCGTACGCAAGAAAAAAACAGGAGCAATGCATTAGAACGCCTAGGCGAATTAATTAAAACGGTTACCATCGAACAAAAAGCGAGACGTGCAACCCAACCATCAAGAAACGCAAAAC
Organism: Cellvibrionales bacterium; assembly: GCA_018668095.1. Lineage (GTDB taxonomy): Bacteria > Pseudomonadota > Gammaproteobacteria > Pseudomonadales > UBA7434 > UBA7434. Next base: position 12,055 of record JABIQF010000002.1, on the reverse strand, counting down.
GAAAACGCATGGATAGCAAGACGCAGCGAGGAAAAACGAAATCATTACGCGGAAAAGTTGTTGATTAGTCAGACTAATACCCTATCTAGAGCCTCACAGCCCCACCCCTCCAGCTAAATTTATTACTAAAGCATCATTGATCAAAACTCATCATTTGCTGTCAATACTCATTCTAGAAACTTAATATTATCACCAAAAGCCCTCGTCTCAGGAGTAATGATGTCTCAGCCGCCTATCGAAAATATTAATGTAATTGCTAATGATATATTGATTACGCCAAGTGATCTTAAAAGCAAGCTGCCCATATCCATCGCTGCGGCAAAAACAATTAAAGCTGGCCGAGAGACTATACAAAATATTTTAGATAGAAAAGACCCTCGTATTATTGTGGTCGTTGGCCCCTGCTCTATTCATGATATCGATGCCGCCAAAGAATATGCTCAACGCTTAGCTAAACTCGCAGAAGAAATACAAGATACTATTTATTTAGTTATGCGAGTTTATTTCGAAAAACCACGTACCACCACCGGCTGGAAAGGATTAATCAATGATCCCTATATTGATGACTCTTTTAAAATTACCGATGGTCTGCATGTTGGTCGAGAGTTATTGCTTAACATCGCCGAATTAGGATTAGCAACAGCGACCGAAGCATTGGATCCTATTTCTCCACAGTACCTTCAAGACTTAATTTCTTGGTCGGCGATTGGCGCGCGCACCACCGAATCGCAAACACATAGAGAAATGGCCAGCGGATTATCATGCGCAGTCGGTTTTAAAAACGGTACTGACGGCGGCCTCACCGTTGCTATCAATGCTTTACAATCGGTTGCTAGCCCACATCGATTTCTTGGTATCAATAATAAAGGATCGGTGTCGGTGATCACCACTGGCGGCAATCCCTATGCACATATTGTCTTAAGAGGTGGCGATAAAAAAACAAACTACGATTCTGTAAGCGTTTCGCTATGCGAACAGGCGCTAGCAAAGGCGGGAGTAAAAGCGAACATTATGGTGGATTGTAGCCATGCAAATTCCAACAAAAACCATGAGCTGCAGCCACTGGTTATGGAAAACGTGACCAATCAAATTTTAGAAGGCAATCAATCGATTATTGGCTTGATGATCGAAAGTCATTTACAGGCAGGTAATCAAAAAATACCCAACAACCTAAATGAACTGAAATACGGCATATCCATTACCGATGCTTGTATAGACTGGGAAACCACCCGAAAAACATTAAAAGATATGCATGCAAAACTTTTCAATGTGCTGCCTTATCGCCAAACTTAGCTCGTGATGCTAGTAAGAGTGCCTTAACTATTCACTACTAAGGCACTCCTATTATTTTTATAGTTTTTCTATTTATGCAGCCCTACTTGAATGCTTTACTTTACTCACCGGTTTTTTAAAAATCTCTTCGGCAATAACATCTGCAATCGTACTAGTCGCACTAGACTCTTCTTTTGAGCGTTGAAAAATAGAAGTCAAAGTATCACCAATCTTATCTACATGCGTTTTAACCACCTCAGCACTGCGATTACCCTTTTGCTGATAAAACACATCAATAATACCGCCAGCATTTATCACATAGTCTGGCGCATAAAGAATTTCTTTCGCCAATAAAGCATCACCCATTGCCACTGTCGCTAATTGATTATTCGCCGCACCAGCAACCACAGTAGCTTTAATATTGTTTATGGTATTGTCATTAATTGCCCCACCCATTGCGCAAGGTGCTAAGACATCGACATCGGCATTCAGCACTTTATCCAAAGCCAATTCAACAACGCCTAAGTCTGCTACCGCACGATCTATATTTCGGCGATTAACATCGGCAGCAAAAACCACAGCGCCAGCCTCACGCAAATGTTTTGCTAAATAATAACCCACACTACCAATACCTTGTAAGGCAACGCGAACACCTTTTAAATCACCGCCCAACTGAAAGTCGACGGCAGCCGCTATACCCTTATAAACGCCATAGGCTGTCGTTGGAGAAGGATCGCCACCGTGTTCTGGATCATCAGATAAGCCGGTCACATGCGCTGTTCTTTCAGCAATAATAGCCATATCACTGACGCTCGTGCCTGAATCTTCTGCAGAGGTGTAATTGCCATTTTGACTTTCAATAAAGTCACCCATAGCCAACATTAATTCACGGGTTTTTAATTGCTGAGGATTGCCAATAATCACCGACTTCCCGCCACCTAAAGCAATACCTGCCAATGCTGATTTATACGTCATGCCGCGCGAAAGACGTAACACATCACTGAGTGCATCTTTATCATTCACGTAAGGAAACATTCTACAGCCACCCGTTGCAGGACCAAGAGTACTGTTATGCACGGCAATAATAGCTTTTAACCCAGTAGAAGGGTCATCTCTAAATGCGAGCAATTCATGTTGATCAAAATCGGGGTGCGAAAAAATATCCATCAATCATTCCTAATAAATTAAGTGTTCATCTAATAACTTTCAAACTATCTCGCAATCAGATTTAAATAATCCTAACGCATCGTCATTAACATAGAAGCAGGATTTTCCAATAAGGCCTTCCACGTGTTACTAAAATGCGCCATGGTTGCGCCATCAATAACACGATGATCACCCGACCAGCTAATAGTCATTATTTTCTGTGCGCTGACATTACCTTCGACATCAAACCTCGGTAAAGTTTGCACGCGACCTAAGGCAACAATTGCCACTTGAGGCTTGCTAATAATAGGTGTGGCTATGGTGCCGCCAATAGCACCAACATTCGATACCGTTATGGTGCCACCTTTTAAATCATTAGGGCTTATGCGTCCTGCTCTGGCCTGCTCGGTTAAACGATGACTCTGCTCGGCAATTTCAACAATATTCATGTTTTGAACATCTTTGATATTAGGGACTAACAAGCCCGAAGGTGAATCGACCGCCATACCAATATTATGACTGGCCAGATATTTAAGCTCTGAACAATCTTCATTAACCTGACTATTTAAAATCGGAAATTGTTTAAGTGATAACGACAAAGCCTTTATAAAAAAGGGCATCATCGTTAACCTTATTCCCTCTTTTGCATAACGCTCTTTTAGCTCAGTACGCAGGGCCATCAACTGACTCATATTGATTTCATCGGCATAGGTGAAATGCGGGATAGTGGCCACCGACTCAGTCATCGCTGCCGCCATTATCGCTTTCACACCTTTTATAGGCTCTATACGATCTTGCTGATCACTATCAATATTTGCTGCCGTAAAACGGTCATCGATGGGCTGAATAGCTGTCTTTATTGATAATGCATCCTTATTTAAATAATTCAGTACATCATCTTTTAATACGCGACCATCTTTACCTGAACTTGGCACCAAACTTAAATCCAAATCGTTTTCACGCGCTATTCGGCGCACCGCCGGCGTTGCTAAAGCATTATTATTAAGCGGCATTCGCTCAGCACTTAACGGCGAAACTTCGTTATCGCTGTCAATCTCAACAGCTATATTTTGATTCGAATCTTTCTCACTATCAGAGCCATCAACATCAATAGAAAATAACGGCGTATGAACTTTAGCGATATCGCCTTGTTGGTAATATAATTTATTCACACGTCCAGTGTGCATAGCAGTAATTTCTACTAACGCTTTATCTGTGCTTACATCCGCAACAGATTGATCTTCATTAATGAAATCACCTTCTTTAATACGCCACTCAACGAGTTCGCACTCAACAATCCCTTCACCAATATCGGGTAACACAAAATCTGCTAATGACATATGACTTCTCGCCTGATAAATAAGTTAACTAAGCTAATCACTTTATTAAAATGACAGTGTGTGTTTAATTGCGTCGTATATTTTTAAGGTGCCTGGCATATATTCTTTTTCATAGGCCAATGGAAAAGGCGTATCTATTCCAGTAACACGTGTAATGGGTGATTCTAGCGACAGGAAACAACGCTCTTGAATGGTTGCTGAAATTTCACCGGCAAAGCCACCGGTTCGCGGTGCCTCATGGCTAATCAGTAGACGACCTGTTTTATTCACTGACGCCACAACCGTCTCTATATCCCAAGGCAGCAATGTGCATAAATCAATGACTTCACAGCTAATACCTTCTTGCTGCACTTGATCTGCCGCCTCAATGAGATATTCCATTTGCGCACCCCACCCTAATAAGGTGATATCGCTTCCCTGTCGGACAACCTCAGCAACACCTAACGAAATCTCATAGGCTTGCTCTGGCACTTCACCGGTTGCTGCACGATAAAGTCGTTTAGGTTCAAAAAAAAGCACTGGATTAGGATCATTGATCGCAGCCATTAACAGACCCTTTGCCTGATAAGGTGTACTAGGCATAACAACTTTGAGCCCGGGCGTATGACAAAAATAAGCCTCGGGAGATTGAGAATGATAAAGCGCACCTGCAATACCACCACCATAGGGCGTTCGAATAGTTAATCCCGCGACATTAAATTGATCACCCGATCGATATCTAAACTTTGCAGCTTCATTCACAATTTGATCAAACGCAGGGAAAATATAATCGGCAAATTGAATTTCAGCCACCGGCACTGAGCCTTGTGCCGCGAGTCCAATAGCAAAACCGGCAATACCTTGTTCAGTTATCGGCGTATTAAAACAGCGGTCTTTACCGTATTTTTCTTGAAGGCTACTGGTGGCGCGAAAAACACCACCAAAGTGACCAATATCTTCACCAAAGCAAATAACACTATCATTTTCTGCCATGGCTAAATCCAAGGCATTGTTCACCGCCTGAAGTAAATTCATCGTCGTCATAATTTATAAACGTCCTGCTGAGGCGGGGTAATGCTCTGGATATTTGCTTAAGTGCGCTTCCAATTCAGCATATTGGGCTTCTAACTGAGCGCTTGGCTGCTCATAAACATCAGTAATTAATGTGCGAAATGGCTGCAAGGGCAATCTTTCAACTTTTTTAAGTACAGACAATATCTCTGTACGATACGCTTCAAGTAATAAAGCCTCCTCGTCTTCACTCCACCAGTTTTTATTTAACAACCAATGTTTAAATCGCTTTATAGGATCTTTATTACGCCATGCATTTTCCTCATCTTTGCCGCGATAACCACTGGGGTCGTCAGATGTTGAATGGCCACCTACACGGTAAGTCATACATTCAATCAGTACTGGCGCGTTATTAGTTACGGCGAAATCACGGGCAGCCACAGTGGCGGCGTGAACGGCTAACAAATCATTACCATCGACGCGAATCGTTTTAATACCGTAGCCAAGACCGCGACTAGCAATGCCATCGCCTTTATATTGTTCATCAGTCGGCGTAGAAATGGCGTAGCCGTTGTTACGACAAATAAAAATAACCGGAACTTTGTGTACAGCGGCCATATTAAGTCCGGCATGAAAATCGCCTTCTGAAGCCGCGCCCTCGCCAAAATAACAGAGGGTACATTCACCTTTACCCGCCATCTTTTGCCCATAGGCATAACCCGCTGCTTGGGGAATTTGCGTCGCTAACGGCGAACTAATTGTCATGTAATTAAGTGCTTTAGAGCCATAATGAATCGGCATTTGACGTCCTTTACCTAGGTCCATCTCATTACCGAACAGTTGCCCCATAAATTGCTCTGTCGTAAAACCACGATAGCGTAACGCCGCCTGCTCTCGATACTGCCCCATAATCATATCGCCTGCCTGTAATGCTGCTGCAGAACCAACAACAGATGCTTCCTCTCCAGTGCAAACCATATAAAAACTAAGCCTTCCCTGCCGTTGTGCGGCGACCATGCGCTCATCTAAAACCCTGATGTACTGCATAGTTTTATAGCAATGCAATGCGGTCTCTTTATTTAAATTAATCGCTGCCGCATCAGCGAATTCGGAACCATCATCTTGAAGTATTTTTAAGGTAGGGATAACTAAATTATCAGCGGTAATAAAAGTTAACTGATGTGCTTCTCTTGCATCAATAGATAGCTGATGGCCTGAGCTATCTAGCTTTTCACTTTTATTTATTTCCGGCTCCGCTACTTGTCTTGAAGCGTCTGACACAGAAGTGCTGGAGTTTGAAATAGCTGGATTTGAAACCGTTGCTTTTGATGCGGCCGCATTTGACATATCTGACACCTACTAAAAATAGAGACGTTGTTGGGTCTCTTATTAATGCAGCTGCCTTTTGAGCGACTACATAAATGTATTGATTGATTGTGATAACCAATCTTAGCAATAGGAACCAGGCTATATATGCTTATATTTTTCTATTCGAGACTATAAATTCCTATTAAAAAATAAATTTAGAATTTTTTATCCTTTACTCTATATGCATCAATAAGCTGTGAGAAATATCCAAGCCATACCGCCTTATAACTGCTTATAGCCGCATTTAGTTAATATTTTAATGATCTATAAAACCACTCAGAAAGGTATATTTAAGTTTACATATAGGGAATTTTGTCTATTATTTTCGGTCTATTCTTATTCTTAGATTAAAAAAACCCATCTAACCAATACCAAATTTAAACGAAGACAGCGAAATTTAAACCTAAAGTAAACAATCAAACCCAGTAATGGAGATCTCCATGAACAGCAATATTGGTGCGCAAGATGTAAAAATTTTAAAACTGCTACAAACAGATGCCAGCCTCACCACCCAAGAAATTTCCGAACGCTTAAATATGTCTCAGTCACCATGCTGGCGAAAAATCAACAAAATGGAACAAGATTCACTGATTGAAAAACGTGTCGCTATTTTGAATAGAGAAAAGCTCGGCATGGATGTCGTCGTGTTTTCGACCATCAATTTATCCACACAAGGGCGAGAATATTTAGAAGACTTTGAAGCAGAAGTAAAACTGCTGCCAGAGGTCCTCGAGTGTTACACCATGGCTGGTAGCTGGGATTATATGTTGAAGATTGTTGCCAAGAATATACGTCACTATGAAATTTTTGTCCGCGAAAAACTAACAACCTTACCGCATATTGGCGAGGTGCATTCTCATATTGCTGTTACTGAAATCAAAAACAGTACCGAACTACCGCTTAGCACACAGTTTTCACGTTAGTATCTAAAAGTATGAATAAAATATTATTTTCTACCTCTAGATACCTAACACTCTCTTTTTATATAAAGACTAAGCACAACTCATACGCCTTAAGCTGCCCTCTTGTAAAATTTGCTGTTTCCAATTGTCATTGTCATATTCAATAAAATGCGCCGTTTGTTGAGCGACATCTAAACCAAAATAACGACCAACGATATGCAGCGACATATCAATTCCCGCCGAAAGACCGCCGGCGGTTATCACATGCCCCTGATCTACAAACGTCTGCTCACGGGATAGCTGAATGTCAGGAAAGCGATTAGCGAAGTTGTCAAAATCAGTATGGAAAGTTGTTGCTATTAAACCGTCAAGTAAACCTGCTTCGGCTAAATGATAAACCCCTGTACATAATGATGTCGTTAAATCAGCCATCACACTGGTTTTCTTTAACCATTCTATAATTTCAGGTGTGCAATGATGTGCAGGAGAAACAATTACATCGGGCTGCGGCGCATCAAATACTGTGTAGTTAGGCGCAACCAACATACCACCGCTCATACTGACCATAGCGCTACTTGCACCCACAGTATAGAGCTCAAAAACAGAACTATCATTAACCAATACATCTTGGAAAATTTCCCAGGGCACCGCTACATCAATAACTTGCGACCCCTGCCCTAACGTAAAGGCGACGCGTATTTTTCGTCCTTCAGGTAAATTTAATCGCACACCTTCATTAAATACTTTTTTTCTCGCATCCTTTCTCGTCATCATAGCTCTCTCTATGCTTTAACCACTTTTCCCTTGATTGATTAATCAGTTCGTATCTATTTTTTATCACGCTAGAAAAATTCTTATGCGTTAAGCAATTATGATTCAATAATGAAAAAAATTTCCAACATCAAAAAACAATCTTCCTTCCCACCTAAACCTTACAATAATTCTTGAGAGACTTATGACCGATGCGCTATTAGAAAGTGCAATTAAACATTAGCAAAGATTTAATTTATTATACCCAATAACCAAAACGCCCCAGCAAAAGCCAGGGCGTTAGATATAACAAAAAGTTTTAACGAGCGCTTACCAACCGGTAATTTCTTTTAGTCCTTCGCCAATATCCGCTAAGCTACGAACGGTTTTAACACCCGCCGCTTCTAAGGCTGCAAACTTCTCGTCTGCTGTACCTTTACCGCCAGAGATAATTGCGCCAGCATGACCCATTCGCTTACCTGCAGGCGCTGTTACACCGGCAATATAAGACACTACAGGCTTAGTGACGTTAGCTTTAATATACTCAGCGGCTTCTTCTTCAGCAGTACCACCAATCTCACCAATCATCACAATCGCTTCAGTCGCAGGATCTTTCTCAAACAACTCAAGAATATCGATAAAATTAGAACCTGGAATAGGATCACCACCAATACCAACACAAGTAGTTTGTCCAAAACCGGCATCCGTCGTTTGCTTAACCGCTTCGTAAGTCAATGTGCCCGAACGTGAAACGATACCCACTTTACCCGGCAAATGAATCGAACCCGGCATGATACCAATCTTACATTCGCCCGGTGTAATAACACCCGGACAGTTAGGTCCAATTAAACGCACGCCTAATTGATCACAGACAACTTTCGCATCGAGCATGTCCAATGTAGGAATGCCTTCAGTAATACAAACAATCAACTTAATGCCGCTGTTAGCCGCTTCTAAAATTGAATCTTTGCAAAACGGCGCTGGCACATAAATAACCGATGCATCTGCACCCGTTGCAATCACAGCTTCTGCAACCGTATTAAAGACAGGCAAACCTAAATGTTCTTGACCGCCCTTACCCGGTGTAACACCACCGACCATTTGTGTGCCATAGTCAATCGCTTGCTGCGAATGAAAAGTACCTTGACCGCCAGTAAAACCCTGACAAATAACTTTAGTGTTCTTATCGATTAAAATACTCATTGAGCACCTCCTGCTGCCGCAACAACTGATTCGGCCGCTTCTTTTAAGCTGGTTGCTGCAATGATATTGAGACCACTATCAGCTAATATTTTTGATCCTTTTTCTGCGTTATTGCCTTCGAGTCGAACAACAACCGGCACATCAACACCGACTTCTTCGACTGCGCCAATAATACCTTCAGCAATCAAATCACAACGTACAATACCGCCAAAGATATTAACCAAAACCGCTTTCACTTTATCGTCAGATAAAATGATTTTAAACGCTTCTGAAACGCGCTCTTTAGTTGCACCGCCACCGACATCAAGAAAGTTAGCCGGTGAGCCGCCATGTAAATTAACGATATCCATTGTACCCATGGCCAAACCTGCGCCATTCACCATGCAACCGATGTTGCCATCTAATGCAACATAGTTAAGGTCCCACTGCGCTGCATGGGCTTCACGCTCATCTTCTTGCGAAGGATCATGCATTTCACGCAATTTAGGATGGCGATACATCGCATTTCCGTCGATAGCGAGTTTCGCATCAAGACAATGCAAATTGCCTTCAGGGGTAATAACTAATGGATTCACTTCTAACAAAGCTAAGTCGCAATCTTGAAATAACTTCGCTAAGCCTAAAAAGATTTTTGTAAACTGCTTAACTTGGTCGTTGTTCAAGCCCAATTTAAACGCAAGCTCGCGACCTTGGTAAGGCTGTGCACCTACCAATGGATCAATTTCAGCTTTTAATATTTTCTCTGGCGTTTCATGCGCCACAGTTTCAATCTCTACACCACCTTCAGTCGATGCCATAAAGACAACTCGACGACTTCCGCGATCAACAACCGCTCCCAAATAAAGCTCTTGAGCGATATCAGTACACGATTCAACCAAAATCTTACTCACTGGCTGACCATGCTCATCTGTTTGATAAGTCACTAGGTTCTTGCCAAGCCACTTTTGGGCAAAGGCTTTAATATCTTCTTTGCTTTTCAGCAGCTTAACGCCGCCCGCTTTTCCGCGACCACCGGCATGGACTTGAGCTTTAACAACCCACTCAGTACCACCGATTTTATCTGCAGCTTCAGCTGCCTCTTTGGGTGTATCGACGGCATAGCCTTTCGATACAGGCAAACCGTATTCGGCAAACAGTTGCTTACCTTGGTATTCATGCAAATTCATGGGTTAATTTCCGATGATTAAAAGAAAAAGAAAACGCTCAATGATATTAAAGCGTCAACTAGCAAAACGAATCTCTAAATAGGCAGCCGTGTAGCTTAAAAATGGCGGGCAAATTTTCTCAAATTAAGAGGGGGTTAAGCAAGTGCGAATGCCGTTATATCCTATTGTTAATACAATATAACGGCATTCAATACTATTTTTTACGTGGTGGCTTGTTAGGAATATGAATTGCATGACCAGCAACGGCCAATGCAGCTTCATGAACCGTCTCAGATAAAGTGGGATGACTAAATACAGTCAACGCCAAATCTTCAGAGCTGGCACCAAATTCAATGGCAATAACCACTTGCTGGACTAAATCGGCCGCACTTGGGCCAATAATATGACAACCTAAAATACGATCGGTAGTTGCATCAGCAATCATTTTAACCATACCGGTTGTTTCATTCGCCGCCATGGCTCGACCACTGGCTGAAAAAGGAAAGGTCCCTACTTTGTAGTCATGACCCGCCGCTTTCAGCTCTTGCTCGTTTTTACCAATCCATGCGATTTCAGGATGGGTATAGATAACGCCAGGAATGTTGTCGTAATTGATCTGCGTCTTTTTGCCGGCAATGCGCTCGGCAACCATAACACCTTCTTCTGATCCTTTATGCGCAAGCATTGGACCACGAACAATATCGCCAACAGCGTAGACATCACGCGCATCGGTTTCACACTGCTCATTAACAAAGACAAAGCCACGTTCGTCTAGCGTCACACCACAATCAGGTGCTAATAGGCTTTCGCTCAATGGGCGACGACCAACACAGACAATCAACTTATCAAAGGTTTCTGATTTAGTACCAGAGGCATCGCTGTATTCAACGGTTACTTCACGTGCGTCGCCTTCACCCGTCACTGATGTAGCGGTAACACGCGTGCCAAGACGAATATCTAAGCCCTGCTTTTTAAAGACTTTCTTAGTTTCTTTAGCAATGGTCATATCAACCGCTGGCAAGAACTCATCTAAGGCTTCTAAGACAGTAACCTTAGCGCCCAATCGCGCCCAAACACTGCCTAACTCAAGACCAATAACACCCGCACCAATAACGCCTAAACGTTTAGGTACAGCTGTAAATTCTAAGGCACCGGTTGAATCAACGACAACGTCATCAACTAATGGCGCTGGAGGAATGGCAACTGGCACAGAGCCAGCCGCAATAATAATATGATCAGCGTGGTAAATCGTTTGCTCGCCCGCTTCGTTAGTCACTTCAACTTGCTTATTGGCCAGTAACTTACCCTTGCCCACAATAGAAGTGACACCGTTCGCTTTAAATAAACCGCCGATACCACCGGTTAGCTGCGTAACGATTTTTTCTTTACGCGCCAACATCTTAGCGACATCCATTTTCACTTCATCAACACTGATGCCGTGAATATCGAAATCGTGCTTAGCTTCGACAAATTTATGGCTAGAATCGAGTAACGCTTTTGAAGGGATACAACCCACATTCAAACAAGTGCCGCCTAATTTAACGGCGCCTTTGTTATCAACCCACTTTTCGATACATGCTGTTTTCATTCCCAACTGCGCACAACGAATAGCTGCAACATAACCTGCAGGGCCCGCGCCAATAATGAGAACTTGATATTTTTCTGACATACTATTTATTCCAATCAACAAAACTAAAAATTAAGTGTTTTCAATAAGGTGTTTTACATAAGGCGCTTTAAATAAGGCCCAGTTAAGCCTTTAAAGTTCCAGCAAAATACGCGCAGGATCTTCAATCATATCTTTAATGGCTACCAAGAATTGCACAGCATCTTTACCATCAATTAAGCGATGATCATAAGATAAGGCTAAATTCATCATTGGCAAAATTTTCACTTCGCCATTCACTGCCATTGGTCGCTCTTGAATTTTATGCATGCC
>JABIQF010000003.1 GCA_018668095.1 Cellvibrionales bacterium | reverse complement strand
CGACACGAAGTTATAAAGCCGGTGTTTGGGCTAATTTATCGGTGGGTAATCGCAAAGCCGTTATTAGTAAGCTCGCCGATTTAGTGGAAGAAAATGCAGAGACTTTTGCATTGTATGAAAGCCTCGATGTAGGTAAGCCGATTATGAATGCCCTGTATGACGATTTGGCGCGTACTGTTGGTAGTTTACGTGACGCGGTTAATTCTATTGATAAGTTGTTAGGCAGCTGCGGTAATGACGCTGGCTCATTAACTTATCAATCACGCGCACCTATTGGTGTGGTGGCGGGCATTGCGGGTTGGAACTTCCCCTTATCACTCGCTGCAGGAAAAATTGGCCCCGCTTTAATTACCGGTAATTCAATCGTTTTAAAACCTTCAGAATTTACTTCACTGTCTGCCGGTTTGCTCGCTGAGTTAGCTAACCAAGCTGGAGTACCAGCGGGGGTGGTGAATGTGGTGCACGGTGGTCCAGCAGTTGGTGATGCTTTAGCGCGCCATATGGATGTTGAAATGCTGTCATTTGTGGGTAGCAGTGCAACCGGTAAGCTATTAATGAAAGCGGCGGGCGAAAGTAATATGAAACGCCTTAATTTAGAGTGCGGCGGAAAGTCTCCGTTTATTGTTTATGATGATTGTGAAGATTATCTGGATGTTGTTGCTGCTATGGTTGTAAGTAATGCCTTTCCTAATCAAGGCGCACTTTGTGTGGCAGGTACTCGGCTGTTAGTGCAAGACAGTATTCGTGAAAAGTTAATGCCAAAAATTTTAGAACATGCGGCCGCTATTGTGCCTAAGGACCCACTGGATACCGACTGTGCATTTGGCGCAATGATGAATGAAGCGCATATGAATAAAGTGCTGGGCTATATCGAAAAAGGCACCGCCGACGGCGCGCAGCTTATTCTAGGTGGCAATCAAGTATTAAAAGAAAGCGGTGGTTTTTATGTTGAGCCCACTATTTTTGATAACGTTAAACCTGGTGATCGTATCTCTCAAGAAGAAATATTTGGCCCGGTTTTGTCGGTGTTAAGTTTTAAAGACGAAGCCGAAGCGGTTGAGATTGCTAATGGCACTTGCTTTGGTTTGGCGGCTTATGTTGCCACCCAAAATCTGGGGCGCGCTCAACGCATGGGTGGATTATTAAAAGCCGGCTCTATTCAAATATTCGGAACCGCGACACCGACTGGCGGGGGTATGTCTATGAGTGTTGAAGGGCAGAAGCAATCGGGTTTTGGCCGTATTGCAGGTGTACCCGGTTTAGCTGCTTATACTAACGCCAGTACAGTGTTTTTATTCAGTTAAGCGGTCTTATTGTTAATGGCAGATTCTCAGGGTGATTCATGGCATGATTGAGAATATGATTGAGAATATGATTGAGAATATGATTGAAAGCCAGCCACAGTAAAAGAGGGGCTCAGTATTAACATTGATAAAGCTGAGCCCTTTATGTTGATCGCTTAAAAAAATAATTCGCGAGCAGCACTTATATTTAAACGGTAGAATATACGTTAATATCCAAACCAATAAGTATGATTATCTGTCTTCAATATTTAGTATTCATTAACCCATACCGATAGGAAGAAACATGTCGCAGTCGTTGAATCCCTTACTCCAGAATCATGAGCTTCCTCCTTTTGATCAAATTCAAGCCCAGCATATTGTTCCTGCTATTGAAACTATCTTGGATGAGAACCGTCAAGCAATTGCTGCCATTCTTAAAGCCGATAAACACAGTTACGCAGAGCTTGCGCATTCTTTAGAAGAACTCAGTGACCGTTTAAATAAAGCGTGGTCGCCTGCCAGTCATATGAATTCTGTTGTCAGTAATGATGAGCTGCGCGAGGCGGTTAATTATTGCTTGCCGAAAATCAGCGAGTACGAAACAGAGCTCGGCCAAAACAAAGACCTATTTAAGGCTTTTGAAACACTTGCCCAAAGTGATGAGTTTAATACCTTGTCTGTTGCGCAAAAAAAGGTCGTCAATAATTCACTGCGTGATTTTCGTCTGTATGGGGTCGCACTGGATGATAATAAAAAAGCGCAATTCGCTAAACTGAGTACACAGCTCTCAGAGCTCACTAGTCAGTTTGGTGATAATGTTATGGATGCGACCGATGCATGGAGTCAATTAATTACTGATGCAGCGGAGTTGGTGGGATTGCCCGAAAGTGCACTTAGCCTCGCCAAACAAGCGGCAAAAAACAAAGGAGAGGAGGGTTATTTATTAACACTGGATGCGCCTTCTTATTTTCCTGTAATGGTTTATTGCGAAAATGCAGCGCTAAGGAAAGAGCTGAGCCTTGCCATTACTACTCGCGCATCTGACAAAGGCCCGCAAGCGGGTCAGTTTGATAACTCTCAACTGATGGTGCAGATATTAAGCCTAAGAAAAGAGCTGGCTGAATTGCTGTCGTTTTCTAATTTTGCCGAACAATCATTGGCTACTAAAATGGCCGACACACCCGCACAGGTTATCGATTTTTTAAATGACTTAGCAGCAAAATCAAAATCAGCCGCACAGACGGATTTTAAAGCGCTAGAGGATTTTGCACGCACGCATTACAACGTTGAATCGCTTAACCCATGGGATGTCGCTTTTTATTCTGAGAAACAAAAGAAAGCAGCTTTTGATATTTCTGACGAGCAATTAAGAGCGTATTTTCCAGCGCCTGTGGTTACTGCGGGTATGTTTCAAGTGGCGAATAAATTGTTTGGTATTGAGGTGAAAGAAGTCTTTGATATGCCAACATGGCATACCGATGTAACCACCTATGCAATTTATAAAGACAGCAAACTGATTGCCCGTTTTTATCTTGATCTTTATGCGCGCAGCAAAAAGCGTGGCGGTGCATGGATGGATGATTGTCGTGTGCGTCGACAGCTGACTGATGGAACATTGCAGCTTCCTGTGGCTTATTTGGTCTGTAACTTTCCTGGCCCTATTGGTGATGCCCCTGCATTGTTGAGCCACAATGATTTACAAACACTTTTTCATGAGTTTGGTCATGGTCTGCATCATATGTTAACGCAAGTCGATTGTGCGGGCGTATCGGGTATTAATGGCGTGGCATGGGATGCTGTGGAGTTGCCTAGCCAGTTCCTTGAGAATTGGTGTTGGCAGCGTGAATCACTTGCGTTGATTTCTAGCCACCATAAAACAGGTGAGTCATTGCCCGCTGAGTTATTAAATAAAATGTTAGCGGCCAGAAATTTCCAGTCGGCTATGGCCATGGCAAGACAGCTTGAGCTGGCCTTATTTGATATGCGATTGCATATAGAATTCTCAGAGAGTGAAGAGCATCAAATTCAAGCCATTTTAGACGAAGTTAGGCAGCAGGTTTGTGTGACGCCGGTGTCGCCCGATAATCGTTTTCAGCAAGCCTTTTCGCATATCTTTAGTAGCCCAGTAGGTTATGGCGCGGGTTATTACAGCTATAAATGGGCCGAGGTGCTTTCTGCCGATGCGTTTAGTTTGTTTGAAGACGAAGGTATCTTTAATGCCACTACGGGTGAAAAGTTTCTTTCTACGGTTTTGGCTAATGGTGGCTCACAAGATGCCATGGATTTGTTTGTAGCCTTTAGAGGCCGCGAGCCAACCGTTGATGCTTTACTAAAGCAAGATGGTATTGCTGCTTAGCTCTTTCGGTATCATGACGGTTTATCGCTTCGTCGCCTTCTGGCGCTTAGCGTTAGAATTTTTAGCCACAAACGTGTCCTACTGATACAGTGACTTTTTAGGCCGTGATGATGACCGTAAAAATGATTACAGATAATCCTATTAAAGCGTCTAACGCTAAGCCCAATAAATTCCCCTGCGTTAAGTTGTTAGCAACCGATTTCGGGGGGCAGTGACTTGAACTCCGTAAACTGGGGGAGGTTCAATCTGAACTAACCCGCTTTTATCGGACAGTTAAAATAAACTTAACCCAATAAGTTCTCTATATTTGAGATGGAATTTTCACACTCAAACGTGTCTTACTTACACTCCCATTTTTATTAGACAACAAACATGACAACAAACAACACAACCACAGCCGCGAACCCCATTACTAAAAAGCTCCCCAACGTTAAGCTATTAGCAACGGGCGGCACCATCGCGATGAAAGCCGATGCAATAAGCGGCGCTTATATCCCTGCGGTTGATGGCAGTGATTTACTCGCTGGTGTCCCCGATATTCATCAATACGCCTCCGTTGTTGTGAGCAATGTCTTTAATATACCCTCAGCACATTTAGGCCCCGATGAATGGCTTGTACTTCATTCAGCT
>JABIQF010000168.1 GCA_018668095.1 Cellvibrionales bacterium | reverse complement strand
TCATGAATTTGGCCATGCTTACGTGCTTAAGAAGTGGGGCGCAGAAGTGCATGAAATGGGCATTATGTTCTTAGTGTTTTTTCCTGTGCCTTACGTAGAAGCCTCAGAAGCGATTGCCTTTCCTAATAAGCATCAACGTATGTTAGTGGGTGCAGTGGGCGTGCTGGTTGAAATATTTTTAGCCGCCTTAGCCATGATTGTTTGGGCCTATGCCGAGCCCGGTACGCTTAGGACTGTTGCTTTTAATACCATGGTAATTTCGGGTATATCAACCTTGCTTTTTAATGGTAATCCACTGCTTAAGTTTGATGCTTACTATGTGTTATCCGATTATTTAGAAATTCCGAACTTGGCCAGCCGAAGTAATCAATATATTGCATACTTATTAAAGGCTAAGGTGTTAGGCGTTAAGGGTGTTGAATCACCTGCGGACAGTATTAAAGAAAGATTTTGGTTGTTCTCTTATTCGATAGCTTCCTACTGTTATCGGCTTTTTGTTATGTTGGCCATTGCACTGTATGTGTCTAGCCAGTTCTTTTTTATTGGTGTGTTAGTGGCGCTATGGAGTATTTATATGTCATTACTGCAACCGCTCTCAAAAGTACTCATAGCTCCGTTTAAAGATGCGCAACTGAAAGAAAAAAATACTCGGGTCATGAGTTTCGGCGTTGTTTTTCTTGGCGTATTGTTTCTAGCGATTGCGGTTATCCCCATGCCTTATGCCACCAAGGCTGAAGGTGTTTTCTTAGCATCAGAGCTGGCCTATGTGCGTGCTGAAAACAGTGGTTTTATTGCTGAGGTCGTGGCGCAGCCGGGTGAGTCAGTGAAGCGTGGTGATGTACTGGTTATTATGCAAGATCAAGAATCACAAGCAAATATTAAAGTATTAGAAGCTCAAGTAGCCGAGGCGCAAGAGCGCTATTTAGTGAGTCTTGCTGATTTGAGTCAGTCCGATATATTAAAACGCGAAGTCGAATATTTAGAAAAAGAATTACAGCGAGCCAATGAGCGCCTCTCGGCATTGGTTGTTCGAAGCCAGCAAGACGGCATTTTCGATTTACCTAGAGCTAATTCATTGGTTGGCCGCTATATAAATCAAGGTGACTTACTCGGCCATGTGGTGGATTACGATCGTATCAATGCTACCGTTATGATCAGCGAAAATGCTATTGAGTCGGTAAAAGGCGACACACAAAGTATTGATGTACGTTTAGTGTCATTACCGAATAAGGTTTATAACGGCTTAATGGAGCGGGGCGTGCCTGCGGCCAGTAAAGATTTTCCGAGTAAGGTATTAAGTATTAAGGGTGGTGGTCAAATAGCGGCAGATCCCGCTTCGTCAGGAGAAATGCAAAGCTATGAGCGTTATTTTCATATTGATATCGCTGTGCAAGATGCGCCAGTTTCTCGTTTAGAAGAACGCGTATATGTGCTGTTTCATCATCAGCCTGAGCCTTTAATAAAACGCGTTTATCGTTCTGTCCGTCGAGTATTCTTAAGGCAGTTGAATGTATAAGCGTCCGTCAATCTTGCCGCGCTCACATATTCTGCGGCCACAAAAAGGCTTAACAAAAAAAAGCTTATGGGATACAGCGTTAACACCTGTGCTAATGCTGATAAACCGCTGGCGATTCGGGCGTCTTTCATCTTACCAATCCACTTTGTCGCTTATCCATCACTTTGCCAGTCGTTTCGCCATAGAAAGTGATAAACAGTTATTGCTTCAAGGTCGACATTTAGGTGCGGCGCTGCGTCGCTCTGAGTTCGATGAGCGTTTAGTGGCACAAACTTTTGCACTGGTACGTGAAGTGTCAGGACGACATTTAGGGATGCGTCATTTCGATACGCAACTACTGGGTGGTTTGGCGTTGTTCTTTGGCAATATCACTGAAATGCAAACCGGTGAAGGTAAAACCCTAACGGCAACATTGCCTGCGGCTACAGCGGCATTGGCAGGCGTGCCGGTGCATGTGGTAACCGTGAATGATTATTTGGCCAGTCGTGACTGTGATGAAATGCGTGTGGTTTATGAGTCGCTAGGTTTAAGCGTTGGCTGCGTTGTGCAGGGCATGAGTCACGAAGAGCGAAAGGCGGTTTATGCCTGCGATATTGTTTACTGTACCAATAAAGAATTAGTGTTTGATTATTTAAAAGATCAAATTGAAATGGATAAAGGCCGACATGCTTTGCAGCTACATGCGCAGCGATTAAAAGGCGGTGAGGCTGTTGCTGAAAAGATTCTAATAAAAGGCCTACACTTTGCCATTATTGATGAGGTTGATAGTGTATTAATGGATGAAGCCATTACGCCCTTGATTATTTCGGCCACCGTACAAGAGAATGAACGCGAGAGTGAGGTTTACCAACAGGCCTTAGCGATTGCAAAAAACCTGATTGAAGATACGCATTTTAGTATTGATTACGTTAAACGAAGTGTTTCGTTACTACAACCGGGTGAGCAGCTAGCGCAAGAGCAGGCTGAATCTTTAGGGCCTTTTTGGCGTGGGCGTGTAAGACGTATTGAACTCGTTAGTAAGGCGTTGTCAGCATTATTTTTGTTTCACAAAGATGAGCACTACCTACTGCGAGAGAATAAAGTGCAAATTATTGATCAGCATACCGGCCGTGTTATGCCCGATAGAACTTGGGAGAAAGGTCTGCATCAGTTAATTGAATTTAAAGAAGACTGTGAACTAACTAAACCTCGAGTGACATTAGAGAAAATCAGTTATCAGCGGTTCTTTCGCTTCTATCATCATATTGCAGGTATGACAGGAACGGCGCGTGAGGTGCAAAAAGAATTTTGGTCGGTTTATCAGTTGCCGGTAATCACTATTCCCAGCTATCGAAAAAATCGACGAGTTAATTTTAAGGCTAAAGTTTGCTATTCGCTGGATAAAAAGTGGCCGTTAGTTGCCAATGCGGTTAGTGAAAGTTTAGATCAAGGTAGAGCGGTATTAGTCGGTACGGGTTCTGTTGCGTCATCTGAATTGCTAAGTGCTCAGCTAACCGAGCAGGGCATTTGCCATCAGTTACTGAATGCCAAGCAAGATGAAGACGAAGCCGATATTATTGCCGCAGCGGGGCAGTCAGGTACTGTGACCATAGCTACCAGTATGGCGGGTCGCGGCACAGACATAAAGTTAGCTGATAGCGTTGCCCAAGCGGGTGGCCTGCATGTTATTCTTACCGAGTTGCAAGAATCGTCTCGCATAGACAGACAGTTAGAAGGTCGCTGTGCGCGTATGGGGGATAGCGGTAGCGTTGAGCGTATAGTTTCTATTGAAGATGTGATTGCAGAAAACTTACCTAACATTTGGTTTCAGCTGGTAGCAAGAATACCTCAGCGGTATAAGTTAAATAAAATAATTAGTTTGCTGTTATTGCGTATGGCTCAAAAAACATTAGAAAAAAGGCACCTTAAATTGCGATCGACACTATTAAAAGTTGATGAGCGTCAGGATGAACTATTAGCATTTGCGGGACAAAGAATATGATTTTTTTACGAACTTGTGTGTCATCTGTGGTGGTTTTATTCGCTACGTCGGCATTGGCGAATACCGCGCCTGATATTAACGCTGCTCAGCTTAGTTGCTTACTTGAGCCGAGTCAGCAGGTTGATATTAGTAGTCAGGCCCCAGGGGTAGTTAACGTGGTTCATATGGAGCGTGGTGATCAAGTACGCAAAGGCCAGAAGCTGTTAGAGCTTGATTCTGCTATTCAAAATGCCGCCTATGTGACGGCTAAAGCCCGTGCATCGTTCGCGAAGCGCAAAGTCGCACGCAATAAAAATTTACTAGAAAAAAAGCTGCTGTCTGATTTGGAGCGAGATGAACTACTTACTGAAGCCGAGTTAGCCAAGTTGATGTTAAAAGAAGCTCAGGCGCTTGTTAGGCAGCGAACCGTTTACAGCCCGCTTAATGGCGTTGTGGTTCAAAAGAATATATCGGTAGGTGAATATGTGGGTTCAGAGCCGGTGGCTAAGCTGGTGGCGTTAGATCCGCTTTATGTCGAAGTGATTATGAAGTCAGATGTTTATGGCTCTCTGACTAAGGGGATGACGGTTGAAGTTCAGCCAGAGCGTGATGGCAGGCGCTATGAAGGAAAAATAAAGATAGTCGATAAAATTATCGATGCAGCCAGTGGTACTTTTGGTGTGCGTATTGAATTACCTAATCCTGAATTTATATTGCCTGCGGGTTTAAAGTGTCAGGCGTTTTTTAAAGCATCGTAAATAGGTCTTTTTTAAACTACGTTTCATCAAGTAAAACCTCTGCCGCCTTATGGGCTGCAGAGGTTTTTTTATGGGTGGGTATATAGGGGGGATGATAAATAATTAGATTGAGCTTTTGGGGTTTTTTGCTGTCCTATTTAAGATCCATTACTTTACCAAGCTAATGAATCAGATTTTTTATAAGCAGTTGATTTTTATCAATATAGCCCTCGATGTATAAATGGTTGGAATGAATAGTTGGAATAAATGGTTCGAATGAGTGGCAGGCAGGCTGATAAGTGAAGAGCTAAGGATTAAGGATTAAGGAGTCAAATCTATGCATATACGACAATATAAAGAATCTGATTTAAACGCCGTCTTGGATTCATGGGAGGCGGCAACGCGCTTAGCGCATACGTTTATGACCGATAAGTTTATAGCGCAGGAGCGGATGAACATTGCTGAAATTTATATGCCTAATACAGATACATGGGTGGCGGAGTTGTCTGGTGAAGTGAAGGGGTTTGTTGCACTTATGGGTAATGAGATTGGTGCAATTTTTCTTCAGCCTAATCATCATGGCAAAGGTATTGGATGGGCATTAATGGATAAAGCTCAGTCCCTTCATGGCAATTTAGTGGTAGAGGTTTTTAAAGAGAACACTATTGGTCGAAACTTTTACCTAAAGTATGGTTTTGAGCTGTTAAAGGAAAAAACACATGAACTCACTGGGCAAAAGTTATTGCGTTTAACATTTGCCGCTGATACTTCAAAAGTAATAGAGCACTAACAGCGCTTTATGTCGGTATATCACGCGTTATTGATTTTAAGAGCGAGCAGTCATGAATGACAAAGTAAATCGATTTTTACCTATCTGGATTTGGGCTATTGTTTTAGTACAAATATTGTTAGTGCTTTTTTTCTCGGTGGGTACAGCGATGAGTCCCGGTGATTTTATACCGGATGTCTCAGAGTTGAATTATGTTACACAGCTTTATATCACTAGAAATATAACGGTTGCTCTGGGGCTAATAGTGGCTTTATTGCTTAGGTCTCATCGAGCACTTTTAACCCTGTTGATAGTGAGGTTGCTGACGGATATATCCGATGTTATGACTGTTTATGCTTTGGATGTTGAGGTTATAAAAGAAAGTGTGCCAATGGTGGCGGTGCTTCTTATTGTTCCTGCGTTTGTCGCTGTTGTTTATTTGTTGAAAAGGGAATAGTAGAGCCTGCATTCTGGCGTTCCCCTTTCTGATTTCATGCGCGAAAGTTATCCAATGTATCTTAGGTAGTCTTAAAATATGAAATGGAAAATGGATCGAAAAAAATCAATTGCAGTTTTTGAAGTGTCGGGCTCGATACTGGCAATGATCTATGCAGTACTCATAGCTTCCAATACAGGTAATGAAGTACTGGGTTTCAGTTTGTTGTTATTGTCTGCTTTG
>JABIQF010000004.1 GCA_018668095.1 Cellvibrionales bacterium | reverse complement strand
CGAGATGCACCCGTCGTGGTTAAGCTTCGCCGTTAAGCTTACGGCATTTTTGGTTACTTTTTTTGCTGTTGAAAAAAGTGACTGGCATGTCGGGCCACCCCCGACGACCTTGACTTTAAAACTTTAAAAACAGAAGCAAAAAACCAGAATAAAACGTTACTGTTATAGTTTAAAAAAAGCACGCCTATACCGCTTGGCGATAAACTCTCTGAAACTGCTGGACAGAAAACACTACGAGATGTACCCGTCGTGGTTAAGCTTCGCCGTTAAGCTTACGGCATTTTTTGGTTACTTTTTTTTGCTGTAGCACAGCATAGTTTGCGCAGCGCCTGAAGGGCGCCCCGTAGGGTGAGCGAAGCGAATCAAAAAGTGACTGGCTGTCGGGCCACCCCGACGGTCTAAATAGAACACTTAAACAAACCAATCAGAAAAATGAGTATCGAATTACCACAAGAGTCATCCCCGATGCCCTTGCCCCCAAAACCCACCCATAAAATAACACTCCATACTTTTACATTGTTTAACGTGTCGTCACACGCCCATTTTGTTAATGTCCATCATGACGTTTTATAAGGATATTCACTTACAGTGTTATCACTCAACGAAAAATCATAAAGGTGACAATTATGGGTATTTTATCTTGGATTATTTTAGGCCTGTTAGCGGGTGTGCTCGCTAAATGGTTAATGCCAGGTAACGACGGTAGCGGTTGGTTTATGACAATGGTACTCGGTATTGCCGGTGCTTTTGTCGGCGGTTTTATAGGTTCACTCTTTGGCTTCGGTTCTGCTGACGGCTTGAATATTGGCAGTGTGATTACCGCAACAGTAGGCGCTTTTATTTTATTATTTGTTTATAACAAAATCGCTAAATAGTTATTATGCGCGCTAAGATATCTTGGCGCGCATCTCCTATTTTTTCTGACCTCTCTTCTAAATTTTTATTGCAAGATTTAGCGCGGCCAAATAGGCTCGCGTTTATTAATAAATGCATCGATACCTTCTTTCGCTTCCTCCGATTGCGTAGAGCGCTGAAATATTTCTAAATCAAATGCGGGCAGCTGTGCATTGATTTGTTTTTTTAACATGCCGCGCGCTTGAGGCCCGGTGTGTTTTATTTTTTCCGCAATATCATAAGCTTCTATCATTAGTTGATCATGTGGTACAACTTCTGAAATCAATCCTATGGCTTCTGCTTTCTGCGCGTTAATCGTCGCAGCCGTAAATATCATATGCTTAGCTTTAGCAAGGCCAACTCGCTGCGGTAGTCTGGCGCCTAGCCAGCCATCAGCAATGCCTCTTAATAATTCGGGAGCGCGAAAAGTGGCTTGGTTTGACGCAATAGTAATATCGGCACAGAGAATCATATCGAGTCCGCCGGCATGGCAGGCGCCATTTACCGCAGCAATAACAATTTTGTTACAGCGCTCTAAATAGTTAAACGGCATGGTGATTAAAACATCGAGTTCTTCAATAGAGTAGGGACGCGGGTTTTCATAGTGCTTAGTCATGTCGCCACCCACGCAAAAGCTATCTTCAGTGCCGGTGATAACTAATACATCAATGGTTTTATCTTGCTCGGCTATTAAGGCGGCGCGTTTAATGCCATTGGCCATCTCAATGGTGCAGGCATTCCGGCGCTCTGGTCGATTCAGTTTGATGGTGATGACGCCGTTCTGTAGATAGCAAAATAAAAACTTGGATCCCAAATCGATGGTTTGCATGGTGATATCTCTGCGGGCTTATTTTTTTGTTTGAGTCAGAAGAGTAGACAGCAGAGATGAGGGGAAGTTTTGACGGGCGTTTTTATGGCTATGGAAGAAAACTGTTTTAACATTGCCTGTAATGTTTTCCTTATTTGGCTGTTTCCGTCTGTATAATGATGCTTTATAAAAAAGGAAAGGTTTATGAGAGAAGTTAAAATTGATAAGGCGCCAGTAGCGCTTTATAAAATCCTCAAATTCGAGGGATTCGTTAGTAGTGGTGGCGAGGCTAAGACGGTTATTGCTGATGGTTTAGTGATGGTGAATGATGCGGTTGAAACACAAAAACGTAAGCAGATTGTCGTTGGCGATACGATTGAGTTTTCTGGTGAGAAAGTTTTAATTATCTAGTTCAAGGTTGTTAGTTCAAGATTGTTAGTTCATTTTTGGTATCCATGAGCTAGAAGTATTTAAAGTGTACATTTTATTTAATGCGTTCTGCTTAGCTTTTACTTTCTCCTACCCAATAAAAAACCCGATGACTTACGCCACCGGGTTTTTAAAAGCTGAACTAAGTAGTTACAAAATTACTTAGCGGCTTTTCGCTCTTTTTCTGCAGAGATAACATCATCAGCAACAGAGTTAGGGCAAGGGTTGTAATGTGAGAACTCCATAGAGAACTGACCACGACCCGATGTCATTGTACGTAAGCTACCAATGTAACCAAACATCTCAGACAGTGGGACGTCAGCTTTAACGCGAACGCCTGTAGTGCCAGCCATTTGATCTTTGATCATGCCGCGACGACGGTTTAAATCACCGATAACGTCACCAACGTGATCGTCTGGTGTGAACACATCAACGTTCATGATTGGCTCTATCAATTGTGGGCCCGCTTTAGGCATTGACTGTCGGAATGCACCTTTTGCTGCAATCTCAAATGCAACTGCTGATGAATCCACGGCGTGGAAACCACCATCATAAAGTTCGATTTCAACATCTAACACAGGGAAGCCAGCTAATGGGCCTTCTGCCATCATGCCTTTAAAGCCTTTCTCTACCGCAGGGAAGAATTCCTTAGGTACGTTACCGCCAACAACACTTGATGTGAAAGTAAAGCCAGTGCCAACTTCGCCAGGTTTAATACGGTAATCGATCTTACCAAATTGACCTGAACCACCCGATTGTTTCTTATGCGTGTAAGAATCTTCGATTGGCTGTGTAATCGTTTCACGGTAAGCAACCTGAGGTTCACCAACTTCTAAATCAACACCGTAAGTACGGTTAAGAATGTCGACTTTGATATCAAGGTGTAATTCGCCCATGCCTTTAAGAATGGTTTCGCCTGAATCTTCATCAGTCTCAACGCGGAACGATGGATCTTCTGCAACCATTTTACCAATCGCAATACCCATTTTTTCAGAGCCGCCTTTATCTTTTGGCTTAACTGAAATAGAGATAACGGGCTCTGGGAAAATCATTGGCTCAAGTGTCACGGCATGTTTAGGGTCACAAAGAGTATGACCTGTTTGAACATTTTTCATGCCTACGATGGCAATGATGTCGCCCGCTTGTGCGCGATCAATTTCATTACGATCATCCGCATGCATCTCAACCATACGGCCAACACGCTCAGTTTTACCGGTGTAAGAGTTAAGGATAGTGTCACCCTTATTAAGTACACCCGAGTAAACGCGAACAAAGGTCAATGCGCCAAAGCGATCGTCCATGATTTTAAATGCAAGTGCTTTTAATGGCTCTTCAGTAGTGACTGTTGCAAAATCACCTGTCTCTTCACCTTCTTCATCAGTCAAAGGCTGAGGCTTAACTTCTGTAGGGCAAGGTAAGTAATCAACAACGGCATCAAGAATTAATTGAACACCTTTGTTTTTAAATGCTGAGCCACAGTAAGTGGGGAAGAAGTCGAGAGCGATAGTACCTTTACGAATACATTTTTTGATGTCGTCAATGGCAGGTTCTTCACCGTCCATATAAGACATCATTAAATCATCATCTTGCTCAACGGCTGTTTCAATGAGCTTCTCACGATATTCTTCAACTTGATCAACCATGTCGGCTGGAATATCAACAATTTCGAAGTTTTCAGGTAAGCCTGAATCATCCCAAACATAAGCTGTGCGAGATAAAAGATCGACAAGGCCTTTGAATTCGTCTTCGCGGCCAATCGGTAAGGTCATTACCAATGGGTTAGCGGCAAGAACGTTTTCTACTTGTCCAACAACACTTAAGAAGTCAGCACCCATGCGATCAAGTTTGTTAACAAAGATGATTCGCGCTACTTCAGATTCGTTAGCATAGCGCCAGTTAGTTTCTGACTGAGGCTCAACACCGCCTGAGCCACAAAATACACCAACACCACCATCTAATACTTTTAATGAGCGATAAACTTCAACGGTGAAGTCAACGTGTCCAGGAGTATCGATGATATTAAAACGGTGATCTTTCCAGAAACAGGTAGTCGCCGCTGACTGGATAGTAATCCCGCGTTCTTGCTCCTGTTCCATAAAATCAGTGGTCGCTGCGCCATCATGCACTTCGCCCGTTTTATGAATTTTACCGGTTAGCTTAAGAATTCGCTCGGTAGTGGTGGTTTTGCCCGCATCAACGTGGGCGAATATTCCAATGTTTCTGTATTGCGCTAAATCAGTCATGGTCTCAACTCGGTTCTGTCATGATAAAAATGGTGCGCAGCATACATGAACTGAGCGCAAAAAAAATGCGAATTTTAAGGTTTTATGGGAAGAAAATCTTAAAACTCGCTGATCTTGCCTTTTAAGCCCCTTCCTCGGTCATTTATAGGGCTTTATGAGGCTTGTTTATTGCCTAACAGAATAAGTTAGTGGTTGTGATTTTAATGAGAAAGCTCACAGCTATGCATTGCATGAGGTTAGTTGGTGCTTATTTTTTTGTTAATTGCTGAATAGCGGGGTTCAGAATTACTGGCTATTTAATTGTTGAAGAGTGTATGTGTTCGCTTCGGCATGGCTAAGCAAAGACGGCTCGAGAGTGTAATTAGTTGAAATCTTTTGGTTTTTTAATGTTGGCGGCTAGCTGAATGCTGCGAATTGACTAAACTAAGAGGATGAAAACAGGTCTTGTACTCTCAGGTGGCGGTGCGCGTGGCGCTTATCAAGTAGGCGTTTTAAAAGCGGTTGCCGATTTACACCCCAAGCATGCTACTAATCCTTTTACCATTATCAGTGGGACTTCCGCTGGTGCACTCAATGCGGTGGCGCTTGCGTCATCGGCGAATAATTTTCGCCTAGGTGTTAAAAAGGTAGAGAAAATCTGGACCAATCTACATGTTAATCGTGTAGTTAAAGCGCGTGGCATAGACTTAATGGTCAATGGCGCCCGCTTAGGCTTATCGTTACTTAGTCGCCGATTTGCACAAGAGCGCTCTATGGCATTACTTGATAATGCCCCGTTGCGTGATCTTTTATCCCATACCATTCGATTCGATAATATCCAGAAACGTATTGATGCCGGTTTGCTTGATGCGGTAGCCGTTACGGCGACCAGCTATGCGACGGGTAATTCGGTGAGTTTTTTTCAGGGTAATGAATCGCTTAATTGCTGGCGTCGCAATAAGCGCATAGGTGTGCCTTCGCGGTTAGCCGTTGAGCACTTATTGGCCTCAACCGCTATTCCTGGGGTGTTTCCTGCTGAAAAAGTAGGCAGGCAGTATTTTGGTGATGGCTCATTACGGCAGTTGGCGCCATTAAGTTCGGCATTAAAGTTGGGTGCTGAGCGAATTCTTGTGGTGGGTGTGCGTGGCCATAGTAAAAGTCGCATAGCGGCTCGACGTGATCATCCTCCGTCGTTGGCCCAGACGGTCGGTCATATCTTTAACTCAGCATTTATTGATACCTTAGAAAATGACGTAGACAATTTAGTCCGAGTAAATGAGGCTTTGGGTATTCTCGCCAATGAAGCGCCGCATTTCGAGTCAAAAACCTTAAAGCCGGTCGATATGCTGGTTATTCGTCCATCGATTGATTTAGATGAGTTGGCGTCAGAGCATATAGGTGATTTGCCTTTTGGCTTGCGTCGAGTATTGAAGGCTATGGGTGCCAATACTAAAGGTGGGGGCGGCAGTTTAGCCAGTTATCTTATGTTTGAGGCGGCATTTTGTCGTGAGCTGATACAGTGTGGTTATGAAGATGCGATGAGAGATCGCGAAGCAGTTGAAGACTTTTTTGGATTATCAAAATAAAAAAGATGGCGAAAAAGGTAAAACCGGCGAAGCAGGTCAGTAAAATCATTAATTAAAATAATAATGCTCTTTCTTCTATATATATGCATTTTTTAAGAAATATCGACTGCAGATAAGGGTGTGTAAGGCCCGAGCACATGAAAGCGAAGAGTTAATTAACATTTAACGTCAATAATTCGCTTAAAGCGCTGATGTTTATCCGAAATATAGTTTGACACTCCTCTGTCTCGCCATTAGAATGCGCGCTCTCTTTTTGACAGTGAAATAAATGTTAAATGAGTAAGTGTCAGAGAATGACGCGACATATACGGTTCTTTTTAAAAAAACAAAGAACTGGTTCTTTGCTTAGTGAGGTTATAAAGTGGTTCAAAATCAAC
The DNA here is from genome assembly GCA_018668095.1 of Cellvibrionales bacterium. GTDB lineage: Bacteria > Pseudomonadota > Gammaproteobacteria > Pseudomonadales > UBA7434 > UBA7434. Next base: position 2,776 of record JABIQF010000004.1, on the reverse strand, counting down.
GAATTCGAATTCGATTGAAAGCGTTCGATCATAAACTGATCGATCTGTCTGCTGCAGAAATCGTAGAAACTGCGCGCCGTACCGGTGCTCAAGTTCGCGGTCCTATCCCCCTTCCTACACGCAAAGAGCGTTTTACAGTTTTGGTATCGCCGCATGTTAATAAAGATGCGCGTGATCAGTACGAGATTCGTACACATAAACGCATGATGGATATTGTTGAGCCAACAGAAAAAACAGTCGATGCTTTGATGAAGTTAGATCTAGCGGCTGGTGTAGAAGTTCAAATTAGCCTCGGCTAATCGCGCAAGCGAGTCGAGAAGAAATCGTTTTAGGCGGTAGCCTTACCAACTAAAACGAACTGATGTGTAACGCTCGTATTCTGTTTTAGCTGGTCGTAACGACGGTTCTAGTAGAGTCGAAGGCGGCCATAGCGGGTAACCAGCCCCGTACACTGAGAGGTTTTATAGAAATGACAATTGGTCTTGTAGGTCGCAAAAGCGGCATGACTCGCATATTTACAGAGGATGGAGCTTCCATTCCTGTAAGTGTTGTTGAAGTCGAACCAAACCGTATTACTCAAGTTAAGACGATCGAGACTGATGGCTATGATGCTGTTCAGGTAACCTCGGGTACTCGTCGCGCTTCACGTGTAACTAAAGCTGCTTCAGGGCATTTTGCTAAAGCCGAGACCGGAGCTGGTCGTGGTCTTTGGGAATTGCGTCTTGAAGAGGCAGATGAAGCATTAAAGGTTGGCGGTGAAATCACTGTCGAGACTTTTGAAGCTGGCCAGAAAATTGATGTGACTGGTCAATCAAAAGGTAAAGGTTTTCAAGGTGGTATCAAGCGCTGGAACTTCAGCATGCAAGATGCGACACACGGTAACTCGATCTCTCACCGTTCAAACGGTTCGATTGGTCAGTGCCAAACACCAGGACGTGTATTTAAGGGCAAGAAAATGTCCGGACATATGGGTGCAGAGCAAGTCACTGTACAGAATTTAGAAGTGGTTAGAGTCGATGCTGCACGCAACATGATTCTAGTCAAGGGTGCTATCCCGGGTGCGCCGGGCGGTGATGTTTTTATTAAGCCAGCCGTCAAGGCCAAAAATTAAACCGGTACTCGGAGGGGGATGTAAACTATGCAGTTAGCACTTGCTGCGCCAGGAAATGTCAGCGCGGGTACGGTAGAAGTATCTGATACTACATTTGGCAGAGAATATAACGAAGATCTTGTTCACCAGGTTGTGGTCGCTTATTTAGCGGGCGCTCGCCAAGGTACACGAGCACAAAAAACACGCTCTGATGTGAGCGGCGGTGGGGCTAAGCCTTGGCGTCAAAAAGGTACTGGCCGAGCGCGTGCTGGTACTATCCGTAGCCCTATATGGCGCTCGGGTGGTGTTACTTTTGCTGCGCGTCCACAAGATCATTCGCATAAAGTTAATCGCAAAATGTACCGCGCAGCAATGCGTACCATTTTGTCTGAGCTAGCGCGTCAAGAGCGTTTAATCGTTGTTGAAGAGTTCACTCTTGCAGAGCCTAAGACTAAGTTGTTAGTCGCTAAATTGGCCGAGTTTGATTTAACGAAAGCGTTGATTGTGACTGAAGATGTAAATGCTAACTTGTATTTGTCATCGCGAAATCTGCACAAAGTTGAAGTGCTTGATGTCAGCGGCTGTGACCCAGTAAGTCTTGTGGCTTCTGAGAAAGTTATCATTACCGTCGAAGCACTGAAGAAATTTGATGAGGTGTTAGGATGAATCAAGAGCGAATTTTAAAGGTTCTGGTTGCTCCTCATATATCAGAAAAAGCAGCTCTAGCTAATGATGCATCAAACGCTGTTGTGTTTCGTGTTATCCCAACTGCAACTAAGCTTGAAATTAAGCGTGCTGTTGAGCTTTTGTTTAAAGTAAAAGTAGAAGCGGTTCAAGTTAGTAACTTGAAAGGTAAGCTTAAGCGTAATCGTCATGGCGAGAACCGTCGTCCTGGCATTAAAAAAGCTTATGTTCGTTTGGCCGAAGGCCATGATATTGATTTTGCGTTAGCCGAATAATTTCGTTAAACGCTTAGAAGTAGATTTTGGAGATTAGCAAAAATGCCAATCGTTAAGAGTAAGCCAACATCACCGGGTCGCCGCTTTGTAGTAAGAGTGGTTAATCCCGATTTGCATAAAGGGGCTCCTCATAAGCCTTTGTTGGCTAAAAAAAGTAAAACTGGTGGTCGTAACAATGCCGGTCGTATCACTACGCGTCATCGCGGTGGCGGCCATAAGCAGCACTATCGTATTGTTGATTTTAAACGCAACAAAGATGGTATTCCGGCAACAGTTGAGCGTTTGGAATATGATCCAAACCGTACGGCTCATTTAGCATTAGTGTTATATGCCGATGGTTCACGCTCATACATTATTGCGCCTAAAGGTGTTAAGGCTGGAGATCAAGTTATCTCTGGTGAAGCAGCGCCAATTAAGCCAGGCAACACATTGCCTTTAAGAAATATGCCAGTGGGTAGTTTGATTCACTGTGTAGAGCTTAAGCCTGGTAAGGGTGCGCAAATGGTTCGAAGTGCTGGCGGAAGTTGTCAGTTAATCGCTCGTGACGGCGCCTATGTTTCATTGCGTTTACGTTCGGGTGAGATGCGTAAAGTATTATCTGAATGTCGTGCGACATTAGGTGAAGTCTCTAACAGCGAGCACAATCTTCGCTCGTTGGGTAAGGCTGGTGCTTCACGCTGGCGTGGTATTCGTCCAACGGTTCGTGGTGTTGCTATGAACCCGGTTG
>JABIQF010000005.1 GCA_018668095.1 Cellvibrionales bacterium | reverse complement strand
GGCTGGAGGCGAGTTTAGATATTGACGAACAACTATATCGAGTGAAAACAGTTCTCGTAGGCGCTGCCAAGGTGTACAGGATAAAACCATCTCAAAGCGAATAGGTTATCTCGAGATCAAACTTCGCTAGTTTGCGGCATTTTTGGTTACTTTTTTTGCTGTTGAAAAAAGTGACTGGCATGTCGGGCCACCCCCGACGCTCTTGAATTTAAAACTTTAAAGAAAGCAAAAACTCGAATCCAGTCAGTTTAATTACTCTAACTAAAAAAATAAGCTCCAAATCATTCCTGAACTGGCTTCTTCTGAAGCTTCCTCTGCAACGTCCTTCGATGCATCCCCAACGCCCGAGCGGTCGCCGAAACATTCCCATCATGCTCTGCTAAAGTCTTTTGAATATACTCCCACTCCAACCTATCCACAGATAACGGCTTACTACTTACCAACTTCTGTTCACTAACATTATTCTCATTAAACGCAGCCAATATTTCATCCACACTAGCCGGCTTACAAAGATAATTACTCGCCCCACGTTTTATGGCTTCAACCGTCGTCGCAATGCTTGAATAACCCGTTAAAACAACAATTTTTAATTGAGCATCTAAATTTAATAACTGAGGAATTAACGACAGCCCCGACTCTTTACCCATATTTAAATCAATCACAGCATGACTAAAAATATTCCCCATCTGATGTATTAATTCAATCGCTTGTTGAGGACTGTTTGCGGTCGATGTCGTGATCTCTCGACGCTCAAGTGCGCGCGACAAAATAGAACAGAACACATCATCGTCATCGACCAATAAAAAATGTTGCTGAGTGTTTGAGCTAGTCATTAAGCGCCTCTTGCTCGGCAGTTATTAACGGTAGCTGTATGATGGCTTCGGCACCACCTTGTTCAAGATTACGCAATAAAAGTAAACCACCGTGTCGATGAATACTGGCATTCGATAAAAATAAACCAAAGCCTAAGCCTGTACTGCTTTTGTCGCGACGCTCATGCAAAGGTTGGCGGTTGAACTGCCGTAAAATATTATCAGGTATGCTTTCACCTTTGTTCGAAACAATAATATGAATGAGATCGTCATACTGTTGAATATCGATCGCAACAAAATCTGGACTGGCATTAGCCGCATTGTTGAGTAAGTTAGTTAATGCCTGCGATAACGATTCATCGCAATGGATAACCGCATGAATATTACGGTTTATAAATAAGTTGTTAACCGTTACTTCAGGTCTAAGCGGATGCCAGTTTTCTATGCAAGCATTCACTAAGGCAGTAACATGAATTGAAGATTTTTCTCCTGGTTGCGTTTGCTGCGCGGTATGAACTAATTTTTTTAAACTGCTGCGACATTGAAGAATTTGCGATTTCATTAAGGCTAAATCTTCTTGCTGATGTTGACTTTGCCCTGCGTCACTGGCCATCTCTTCAACCAGCAAACTTAGGCTGTTAATGGGAGTGCCAAGTTCGTGGGCGGTGCCTGCGGCTAATGTAGCAATAGAAAGAATTTGCTCATCATACAATTGCTGTTCGCGCTGTTGGTTAATGGCGTTTTCTTGTGCGCGCAATGCTTCTGCCATACGTGATACAAACCATGCAATTAATACGGCACTCACTAAAAAGTTAAACCACATACCTAAATAATGTGGGTTAAGTATGGTTGTAATTTCTATACTGTTATTTGCAGCATGTGATAAATGCTGGCTATGATCCATCGCCGTAGATGACGCTGTAGTGTGAGAGAAAAAGTCTAAAGGTTGATATATAAATAATAATACTGAATAGGCGCTAACCGATAATCCAGCAATGGCGGCTGCATATCGCTTAGGGAGTGTGGCGGCGGCAATACTCAGCGGCACCAGAAAATAAGAAATAAAGGGATTCGTTGCGCCGCCAGTAAAATATGCCAACGCAAAAATAAACAGGACATCAATAATCAGCTGTGTCGAGAATTCGGCTTCGCTCACCACTCTATTAGATCTCAACCTTAAATAGGTGAGGGCGGTTATAAAGCCTTGAATGGCAATGACGATACCCACTGATAATAGTTGGCTTTGAATGCCTAAGTAGATATAGCCGTAGAGTGTAGCCACCGACATAAAAAGTAAAACAATGGCACGTATCCAGCAGAGTCGACGCAGGTTAAGCGTGAGTGCTGCAAGTGTTAGCGATGTGTTTGGATAGTGGGCGGCGTTCACATTCAGTCTTTTGAGTCATTATTGATGGATTGATGCAGTCAATGAATAGTTTACTGAACTCTTTATGGAATAGCAGCTGATTCTTTTAGAGGGTTCAATTGTGAGCTAAAAGAATGTAAAGCCTGGGCGGCATAGACGAGACCAGAACTTGTCTGATGGATCACTAGTTCCGTTATTAATTGTCGCCATAATTCCCATAACTCTAAATGAGAATCAATTGCATTTCGATTTAAAAAGTGCTCAAATACTGAGTCGGATATTGTTTGTCTTATTCTTGAAATAGTCCGCTTATATATGCCCAGTTGAGAACCTTTATGATAAATCGAATGTTTAATTCCCAAGCTGCCTTGGCCACTTTTGCTGTTATTAGCAGCATTATTCTTGGTTTGCTGGCGGGGTGCTCGCCTTCGTCAGAGCCTGAATCAGCACTGGGATCTGTTGAGAGTATTGAGATGAATGACGCGCTGGTGGTTTATTCATCGCGCAACGAGCATTTAATTCGACCTGTGTTCGCGCTGTTTACTGAAGAAACAGGTATTGACGTTGAATACGCTACCGATAAAGCAGGGGTTTTAATTGAGCGTATTAAAGCTGAGGGTAAAAATACGCCAGCCGATGTGCTGATTACTGTGGATGCCGGCACTTTGGGTTATGCCGCTCAGCAAGGCATTTTTCAACCGTTAGATTCTGCTGATGTGGTTGAGCGCGTGCCAGCGTATTTACGTGATGATAAAGATTATTGGACGGGCTTGTCGTTACGCGCACGAACTATTGTGTATAGCACTGAGCGAGTTAATCCTGAGCAACTATCTAGCTACCAAGATTTAGGGGCTTCTCAATGGCAGGGCCGCGTTTGTTTACGTACCTCGAAAAAAGTCTATAACCAATCGCTTGTTGCTATGTTAATTGCTGAGCAAGGCGAAGCTAAAGCCGAATCGATTGTTTCATCTTGGGTGGCAAATTTAGCAATACCCCCAACATCTAATGATACGAAATTGATGGAAGCTATTTTAGCTGGGCAGTGCGATGTCGGTATTATCAATACTTATTATTTCGGCCGGCTACAAGAAAAACAAGAAAACTTACCGCTAGCATTATTTTGGCCCAACCAAACGGAAGAAGAAAATAGCGGTGTGCATGTCAATGTTGCTGGTGTGGGTATTTTAAAGCACAGCAAAAATGCGGCACAGGCCAAGCGCTTAGTTGAGTGGTTAGTTTCGGATAGTGCTCAGGCATTATTTGCCGGTGTTAATAAAGAGTACCCTATTAACGACAGCGTCGAAATAAATCCCCAAGTTGCATCATGGGGAAGCTTTAAGCAAAACCCTTTACCGTTAAGTCAGGCTTATTTATTACAACCTGCAGCCGTTAAGCTTATGGATAGAGCCGGGTATAAATAGTTATTTATGCTAAGCCTTCTAAACATAGCTAAGCACGTGCGCAAAATAAGCGTATGGCAAGTTTTCTTAGTCGTTATGGCTTTGCCTACGCTGTTGGCATTGTTAGGCGTGCTGAGTTCTTTTTTGCATCCTGATATTGAAAGCCTGTCGCATTTAGCCCAATACGTTTTGCCGCAAACCATAAAAAATACAATTTTTTTAGTGGTCGGTGTCGGTGTGGTTACAACTATTTTAGGGGTGTCGTTAGCGTGGTTAACGGCAGTTTGTGATTTTCCATTACGCAAGTTTTTTGTTTGGGCGCTTATTTTACCTATGGCCATTCCTGGCTATGTAATGGCGTTTGCATTGGTCGGCTTATTTGAGTACACCGGTCCAGTGCAGCAATTTTTACGAGATGCTTTCGGCTCGTCGAATGCGTTTCCTGATATTTATTCCTATGGTGGTGTGGTCATGGCGTTAAGCTTGGCGCTTTATCCTTACACTTACCTTATGGTGCGTAATGCTTTTCAAACACAGGGCTTGCGAAGTTTAGAAGTAGGGCAGTCACTGGGCTTGTCAGTAAGAGAAAGTTTTTGGCGTATTTGTTTGCCCATGGCTAGACCGTGGATTGCCGGTGGTACATTGTTAGTGATGATGGAAACCGTATCTGATTTTGGCACGGTCGCCATCTTTAATTACGATACTTTGACCTCCGCCATTTATAAAACTTGGTTTGGTTTGTACTCTTTGCCCGCGGCTTTACAGGTTGCGTCTGTGTTATTAATTTTTGTTGTCATTATTACTTTGCTTGAGCGTCGAAGTCGAGCCAGTCAACGCTTTTCACAAACGCGCAGTTCAAAATCAGTAGCAGGTAGAATTCATCTAAGTGGTATGTTCCGCTGGTTGGCATTATTAGCCTGTTTGCTAGTATTTAGTTTAGCGTTTGTGATGCCCGTTATGCGCTTACTTTATTGGGCAGTGCCTAATATGGACACTGAACTTACAACGCAGTTTTGGGCTTATGTTGCAGGCTCAACCAGCTTGTCGTTACTTGCCATGATGATGATTGCTGGTCTTGCTTTACTCATGGCGTTTTCTGCGCGAACCTATAATAGTCCCTTTGCCAAAATCGTGGTGCGTATTAGTACGATGGGTTACGCCTTGCCGGGTACGGTATTAGCCGTGGGTTTGTTTGTGCCGGTGGCTGCTATTGATAATGCCTTAGGTGCTATGGGGTTATCGACACCTTTATTACAAGGCACTATGGTGGTGATGCTATTAGCTTACAGTGTGCGCTTTATGGCAGTGGCTTTTTCTCCCTTAGAAAGTAACCTATTAAGAATTACGCCGTCGATTGATGCGGCCTCAAGAAGCTTAGGTGTTTCGGGTATTAAGATGCTGGCCAAGGTGCATTTACCTATGGTGAAAGGCGGCTTATTAACGGCAATGGTATTAGTTTTTGTTGATGTAATGAAAGAGCTTCCGATTACATTGATGACGCGCCCATTTGGCTTTAACACCTTAGCCGTGAGAATATTTGAATTAAGCTCAGAAGGTTTATGGGAGCGTGCAGCGTTACCCGCATTAGCAATTGTATTAGTCGGTTTAATTCCCGCATTTATTTTAATTCGAAAATCTGATGTACGCTAAATAAAATAAGCAGTTCGTTTTTAGTCAATAGTTAAGAAAATAGTTAAGCAAAGAATCATAACGGTGAGCCTATGCCAAATAGCAACGATATAATGATGTCCGAAAGCCAAGACCTAATAGAAAACTATTTATCGGTTGATAATGTGTCTATTGGTTTTGAAGAGCGAGAAATATTATCGAACATTACGTTTCAACTAAAGCGCGGTGATATTGGTTGTTTGTTGGGACCGAGTGGCTGTGGCAAAACCACTTTGCTAAGAAGCATTGCCGGTTTTGAATCGGTTGATGACGGTATGATTAAATTAAATAATAAAGCGTTAAGCCATCAAGGCTATTTGCTGGCTGCGGAGCAGCGTAATATCGGTATGGTATTTCAAGACTATGCCTTATTTTCACATTTAAATGTTATCGATAATATTACTTTTGGTTTGCATCGTTTTTCAAAAGCGCAGGCGAAAACTCGTGCGAATGATTTAATAGCACGTATTGGTTTAGTGGGCAAAGAGTTAGCTATGCCTCATGAATTATCGGGTGGTGAGCAGCAGCGTGTCGCCTTGGCGAGAGCGTTAGCGCCGGAGCCGCAGTTGTTACTGCTTGATGAGCCGTTCTCTAATTTAGATGTTGAGTTGCGAGAAACGCTAAGTCGCGATGTGCGGGATATTATTAAGCAATCAAATACTACCGCATTAATGGTTACTCATGATCAAAACGAAGCCTTTGTGATGGCCGATAATATTGGCGTTATCCAAAGCGGTAAATTAGCGCAGTGGGGCAGTGCCTATACCATTTACCATGAGCCGATAAATGCCTTTGTTGCCGATTTTGTGGGGCAGGGTGTATTTCTTGAAGGTAATATGCGCTCGGCGAGTGAAGTAGAAACCACGTTGGGTTGTTTTGAGCGCGAAATATCTAGTACTGAACAAGATAGTCTTGAGTCGGGTGATAAAGTCAAAGTACTGATTCGTCCTGATGACATTATTCATGATGATGATAGTGAATTAACGGCGCGAGTTATTACTCGTGATTTTCGTGGTGCAGAGTTTCTTTATACCTTGGCGTTGGCTAATGGCGAGGAATTATTAGTAATGGTGCCGAGTCATCATAATCATGCGATTAATGAATTGATTGGTATTCGTTTAGAGATAGATCACGTGGTGGTTTTTAAATAAGTCTGTGGCTGTTTGAGAAAACCCACATTGAGGCCCTCACTAACGCCCTAGCTGCTTAGCAGACTTCAGGATCTACAATAGGCTTAGAAGTCATAAAAGCTTGATAGCAACATATCGCCGTCGTTATTAGCCCCCAAATTAAACCTAATACAACGCCAGCATCTAAAATTCCCCGCCAAGGTTGTGGGACTAATTTAAACAATAAGACAAACGTAACAATCATTGATGAGAGTAGTACTGAGCTAATGATTCTGCGTTTGGGTGCGTTAAAGAATCCCATGCAGAATAAAGGCGCGAGCAATAACTGCAAGCCGTTTGCCTGTGAAGACAAATAATGCACTCTTGCAGCAAATCGGGGTGAGTAACTTTTCTGAAAGCCCTTGTAACCTTCAGAGTAAGCCATAAAGACAAGGCTGACCATTAGCACAAACCACTGCAGCAAGGTGAACGGCTGGGCAAAAGCTTCAACGGTATAAACCGATAGCCGAACCATCGCAAACGTGACCAGCGAATAAAATCCAATAATGCCCCAGCCACTAGCAATGGCACCGATAGCGGTAATACGATGAGGGCTGTTGGATTCTGTTTGCATAGTTATGATGACTATTATAATTTTTGGCTAGAAAAAACGTTCGCTATTCTTACATAAAGACGAAATTTTATCAGCTTTGATGGTTGTTTATCATGTAACAATGGCGCTTGTTCTCAAAAAATAAAGGCGTTTTTTCTCAAGAAATAATGGCGCTGTTAATGTAAAGGTGAATAAATTGACCTGAATACTATCTGAGTTAATCGGTTGAGAAATCGACAGCACCTCTAAATTACCGAGTTCAGATTTTTAAATAAGTTATGGAGAAGGGCAGCGCTAAGTAATGATTAGCGTAAGCCAAGTAACTGCGGCTAGCAGTATGGCAAAAAACACTGCCGCCGAGGCAATATCTTTAGCGCGTTTGGATAATTCATGATAATCCATCCCGATTCTATCGATCGTGGTTTCTACTGCTGAGTTAAGCAGCTCGGTTATCATCATTAGAACGGTCACAAACAAGAGTAATAATCCTTCCATTACATTGTCTGCCACCCAGAAAATAGAAGGCAGCGCAATAACGGCTATAAACACTTGAATGCGGAATGCTTCTTCGTGTTTAAAGCATGTGGTTAAACCTATAATAGAATTTTTAGTTGCTACAATTAAGCGACGTTTAACAATACTAGAAATACGGCGATCTTGTTGTTTGTTCTCAAAATTTAAGTCAGTCATTATTTTCACTCATACCCGTCGCTTGGTTAATGCAGTGTCTGGTCTAATAAATATCTAGGATAATAAGTTTGTAGCTTAATGCACGCCATGCATGCGTCGTTTAAGCATGGGTGTTAAGACAAAGATAAAAACACCCACCGCAATACTAATGAGTCCAATAGTTTGATAAACCGATATGGTTGCAGCAACATCCAATGCGCCGCTATTGGCGCCTGGCGCGTTGCTGCCGGTTAAAGAGCTTATCCAGCCCGCCACATAATTGCCCATGGCCGAAAACAAAAACCATGTGCCCATTAACATACCGACAATACGAGTAGTGCTAAGTTTAGTCACCATCGATAAACCAACAGGGCTAAGGCATAGCTCTGCCAAGGTTAAAAACAAATAGATTAATACCAGCCATAAAAAGTTTTTGCCAGCGTTGTTTATCTCGCTGCCATCACCACTATTAAATCCTAAGCCCCAAGAAAAAATAACATAGCCCAAGCCAATCAATACCATAGCAATAGCGAACTTACCTGGCGTAGAGGGTTCGATATTGGATCGCGATAAACGCACCCAAAGCCAAGCAATAAGTGGGGCGAACAGCACAATAAATAAAGGGTTAAGCAGCTGCACTTGCGAGGCTAATACGTTTACGCCCATAACCGTTTTATCAAATTGTTGATCGGCCAATAACGTTAAGCTGGCGGCTTGCTGCTCGAACAGCGCCCAAAAAACCGATTGTGTTGCAATAAGAAAGCAGGCCACAAATAAGCGGTCACGTTCTATTGGCTTGCACTGAGTAAGGCTGTAATAAATAATTAAGGCAATCATCGCGAGGCCGGAAATGCCGAGTAACTGGCCAACCACGCTTTGGTATTGAATAAGCACCCAGCTAATAGCCACCAAAACCAAGCCGCCAAGATAAATGGCATATTCTTTATTGATACCCGCAAAGGCAATTTCTTTTAGTACTTCAGGCTTTCTAGGTTCAGCGCGGCCATCTAATAATCGCTGTCCCCATAAAAATACTAGCAAGCCCAACAACATGCCTATACCGGCTAAGCCAAAGCCATAGTTCCAGCCATAGGTTTCGCCTACATAGCCTACTAAGGCAGTCGAAATTAATGAGCCTAAATTAATGCCCATATAGAAAATAGAAAAGCCGCCATCACGACGAGGGTCATTCGGGCCATATAACGATCCGACAATGGTAGAGATATTGGCTTTAAGAAAGCCAACGCCCGTAATAATTAAAGCCAGTGCTAGAAAAAATAGATTAATGAAATCGTTATCACGCACAACCGTGTCGCCATCGAGATAAGCGGCAGATCCGTGGAAGCCCATAAGTGCGTGGCCTAACACTAATAATATGGCGCCGTAGGTAACGGCTTTGCGCGCGCCCAAATAGCGATCGGCAAGAAAGCCGCCAATAATTGGCATCATATAAACCAGGCCGGCATAGGCGCCATAAATAAAGCTGGCTTGTTCGGCGCTGTATAAATGGTATTTAACGAGGTAAAGCACAAGGATGGTACGCATGCCGTAATACGAGAAGCGTTCCCACATTTCAGTCAAAAAACAAATGGTTAAGCCAATAGGGTGGCCCATGAAATTGCGTTGCTGTGAGCCTTGAAAGCTAATGTCGTTATTCATAGTGGTTGGCTGTCCCCGTCATAATGCTTATTCGCTTTGGTGCGCCATGGTCATTAATAGTGCTTGATAATGGCCATAGCATAACTTTTTGGGAGTAAATTGCTATCAATAAAACGATAACTATAAGAAAAATATAATAAAACAGTATTTGGCATAGTTAGTGCAAAACTTAAGAGGACAATTGACTCACTGCATTATATTAATGCCATTTATTATTTGGAATACACACAGATGACACCTTTATTATATTTATTCGCCGCCGGCGCAGCCATGACATTGGTTTTTTCATTAACGGCTTAGTGGTTTTTTTCACTGTTCAGTAGTTTTTTTGTGGCTAGGTACTTTTGTAGCTAGATACCTGTGTAGCTAAATGCATTGCAGGTTCTTCGATAGCTACGCATTTATATCAGCCTCTTTCCGATATCTCTTTATGATCCTTTACCGACAAACCTAAAAGCATAGACCTTTGTAGGTTTTTAATACTATGAATAAATCAGGGTGAAGAACATTATTAAAATTAAATATAAAGCCAGTTAGATTTAACGTAGCTTCTCTGATTGTAGGAATAGGGCCCATGAATAGGGTCAGTAGGTATATCTTTTGAATAATAGTTGTTCAATAAATAGTTATATAACCATTCAGCTATTCTTCTGTCCCATCTAATTATTATCATTTGATAAAAATTACTTCGTCACTGATAATCTTGCATAGACTAGACGACAGATTAAGCCTTTTAAATAACAAGTCTAAAAAAGGGTACAGCCTTGAAATATTTCCGCATTCTATTATCGATTCTTATTTTTTCTCCTACAGCGTTATGGGCAGATGCCTTTCCTATAGTAAAGCCTTCCAAGCAGGGTTTTTCATCTGAGCGCTTAGAAAAAATAGGTGATCTTAGTCAGCGCTATATCGAAGAGAAAAAAATAGCGGGTATGGTGAATCTCATTGCGCGCAACGGAAAGATTGTTTATTTCGATGCTAAAGGGTCTCGAGGCATTGATGACCCCAGACCTTTACAGAAAGATTCTCTTTTTCGTATTTACTCCATGACTAAACCCATTACATCGGTTGCGTTAATGATGCTATACGAACAAGGAGCCTTTCAAATGAAAGATCCTGTCTCTAAGTTTATTCCTGAATTGAAAAATCTAACAGTAATGAATAATGCCGGCGATATTGTGCCCGCAGAAAAAACAATGACCATGCAGCATTTAATGACCCATACCGCTGGATTTTCTTATGGTTTTAATCCTAATGACCCTATCGATAAATTGTATATAAAAGCAGAGCTTGTCAAAGCTAAAGATCTTGAAGGTTTTATTGATAAATTATCCACTTTACCTTTGCGGTCTGAGCCGGGAACAATATGGCATTACAGTGTTGCCGTCGATGTGATGGGCCTAGTGGTTGAGCGAATCACTGGCATCGCTTTTGATGTCTTTCTACAACAAGAAATTTTTGATCCTCTGGGAATGACCGATACTTTCTTCTCCGTTCCAAAAGATAAACGAGATCGTTTTATTCCTAATCATGTATGGAATACTGAGCAGGGCATGATGACGACGATTGTCGAATTACCTGAATGGAATTATGAGGAAGTCACTTTATTTTCGGGTGGCGGCGGTTTGGTCTCTACTGCTTATGATTATCTGCCTTTTGCAGAAATGATGCGCAATGGCGGCGCGTTAAATGGCAAGCGTCTGCTAAGTGCTAACACCATTGATTTTATGACCACTAATCATATGGGCTCACTCGATAATGGTATGTATTCGGGTTCTTCAGGCCTTGGCTTTGGTCTTGGCTTTCAAATAGTGACTGACCCTGTCGCTTTGGGCCTTATGTCTTCGGTGGGCGAGTACAGCTGGAGTGGGGCTGCAGGGACCTTTTTTTGGGTAGACCCTGTCGAGAATATAGTCTCAATTACTCTGATTCAGCTTATGGCTTCTCCTTTTCCGCTGTCTAGTGAACTAAACGCTCTCACTCATCAGGCATTGATTCAGGTGAATCAATAAGGTCGATAAAAGCGAGTTAGTTGATTCTGCCCCCGATTTTTTTACTGATGTTACAGTTTAAAAATAAGCCAGTATCGGTACTCTTGATACCTATTTAGTCCATAAAATAAACCATTCAAAAAAATCATAGCGCTAATAAGTAAAACTCTCTCCTAGGCAGGCTGCTTGCATCTGTCTTGTTTTGTGGCTTTACGTCCTGTTAGTTCAAAGCTCACTTCTTACGGTTTAACTAATTATGAATATACGGCGTATATCGCCGTATAAAATAACATTGGCAAACTTGTTATTGATATGCTAGTTTATATTTATTATATTTTACGGCGCAAATAGCCGTAAATTCTATTAAAAGTAAACTTTTGAGGGTCTGCGCTTGGCTAAAAGCACAGTTACACAACATAAGAGCCTAATAGGGACTTATAAAGAGTCACTTAAAGTGCTGCTGCCTTATGGAATGTTAGCCACTAAACAATGGCTGGCTAAGCAAGGTTTGAGTCTTCATGCCCTCGATAACGCTGTTAAAACAGAAACCTTATTGCCTTTAGCTACGGGTGTTTATAGCCAATATTCTCGCTCGGTAAGCTGGGAAGGGGTTGTGGCTTCTATGCAACGTATGACAAAAGAGAATGCCGAAAGCGTTCCACCCGTCATAGTCGGAGGCTTATCGGCGCTCACTTTATCTGGGTTGTCGCAGTATGTTTCATTGGGCCGTTCGCCGCATATTCATTTATATACGCAAGCTAAATTACCAACATGGCTTGCACGCTTATCATTGCCCATGAAATTTGAAGGGCATCGCACAAATAAGCTATGGCCTGAATGGTTGTTGCGTGACAAGGCTTTTATCAAGGAGAATGAATGGGAGGCCGATCGACCCCCGGTTTACTTTTCATGTCCCGAAAAAGCTATGCTTGAATTGCTTGCAGATTTGCCTAATGCCGTTTCTTTTGAGCATGCTAATGAGTTAATGCAAGGTATGGTGAACTTGTCGCCAAGAAAGCTCGATGCCTTATTAAAAGCGTGTAACAGCATCAAGGTTAAGCGTTTGTTTTTCTGGTTGGCTAAGCGCCACAACTACGCTTGGTTTGGTAAGCTGAATGAGGCCGATTACGATTTGGGTTCGGGTAAGCGGGTTATAGTGAAAAATGGTAAGTTAAATACGGATTATTGGATTACCGTGCCGGCGCATATGGATTGAGCGATGACGACTAAGGATAGGGATAAGGAGATTAAGGATGAACAGAAACAGTATTTATTATAAGCAAGTACAGTTACTCATGCAGGTTTTACCGTTTGTGGCGAAGCAAAGATGCTTTGCGCTTAAAGGTGGCACGGCTATTAACCTCTTTGTAAGAGAGTTTCCGCGATTATCCGTCGATATTGATTTGGTTTATTTACCAATGAAAGGCCGTGATGAAGCATTGCAGGAAATTTCTGAGGCATTAGATACGATTAGTACAAACCTGCAGACGGCTTTTAAAGATATGAAGCTAATAGAAGCGTATAAATCGAAACGTGATTCGCTCAGGCTAGTTGTTACGCGTAATGGTGTTCAGATTAAAGTAGAGCTTTCTCCTGTCTTGCGCGGTACGGTTTATGAGCCAGCGCTTATGGAGGTGTGTGAATCTGTAGAAGAAGAGTTTGGTTACGTTGAAACGCGTGTAGTGGCACTTGCTGACCTTTACGCCGGTAAGATCTGTGCGGCCTTAGATAGACAGCACCCAAGAGATTTGTTTGATGTGAAGGGGCTGCTCGAAAATGAAGGTTTAACGGATGAGATACGTAAAGCCTTTCTTGTGTATCTATCAAGTCATAATCGGCCCATGGCTGAACTGTTAAGACCGCAATATAAAGATATTTCGGCTATCTATGCGGGTGAGTTTGAAAATATGACACAAACAGTGGTGCCATTAGATGACTTGGTGTCAATTAGAGAGCGCTTGGTGGGGCTTATTCATGAAGGACTTACCGATGATGAGAGAGAGTTTCTTATATCGTTTAAAAACCGTAAGCCTAATTGGGATTTACTTGGCCTAGACGGTATAAGTCAGCTACCAGCCATTAAGTGGAAGCAAATTAATTTGGCCAAGATGCCAGAAGTCAAACATAAGCAAGCGTTAGGGCAATTAGAAAGTATTCTGGCGAAATAAAATAGTTAACGCAGCGGTTCTTCGTTAGAATGGCGCGCTTTTTAAGCCCTTAAGGGCCATTAAACAAACAAGTGTCTATTTAAGTTAAATTTTAGCTTTAGCTTAAGTTAAGTGCATATTAGGATTTTGAAAGTATGAGTGATAGCAATTTTGTCAATGAAGTTAATAAGCGACGTACGTTTGCTATTATCTCTCACCCCGATGCCGGTAAAACAACGATTACTGAAAAGCTACTGCTGCTCGGTAAGTTGATACAAGTCGCGGGCTCAGTGAAAGGCAAAAAAGCAGATAGGCATGCCACCTCTGACTGGATGAGTATGGAGCAGGAGCGGGGCATCTCGGTCACTTCATCGGTTATGCAGTTTCCTTATAAAGACCGCGTCGTGAATTTATTGGATACCCCTGGACACGAAGATTTCTCCGAAGATACTTACCGCACGCTAACAGCGGTTGATTCGGCATTGATGATTGTCGATGGCGCAAAAGGCGTTGAAGCTCGAACCATTAAGTTGATGGAAGTATGTCGTTTACGTAACACGCCTATTCTTAGTTTTGTTAACAAAATGGATCGTGACATTCGTGATCCTATTGATTTGCTGGATGAAATAGAAGAAGTGTTAGGGATTGCCGCAGCGCCGATAAATTGGCCTATTGGTATGGGTAAAGAATTCAAAGGTGTTTACAACTTATATACCGATACTATTCATGTCTTTGAGCAGGGGCATAATTTTGTCGTTGCCGAAGATATTCGAATTGCTGGTTTAGATTCTGATGCAGCAAAAGAATTATTGGGTATTTACTACGACGATTTTGTTGAAGAAATAGAATTAGTGCGTGGTGCGAGTCATGACTTTAATCAGCAAGAGTATTTAGATGGGCAATTGACGCCTGTCTTTTTTGGTACAGCTATGGCGAATTTTGGTGTGCGTGAAATGCTTGATGGTTTTGTTGAGTGGGCACCATCACCAATTGCGCGAGCGACTACCGATAGAACTGTTGAACCGTTAGAAGAAAAATTTTCGGGCTTTATTTTCAAAATTCAAGCAAACATGGATCCGAAGCATCGTGACCGTGTGGCCTTTATGCGGATTTGCTCGGGCTCTTATACTAAGGGTTTAAAGATGCGTCATGTGCGTTTGGGTAAGGATGTCAAAATCGCTGACGCAGTAACCTTTAAAGCGGGCGAGCGCGAAGCAGTTGATGAGGCTTTGTCTGGCGATATTATTGGTTTGCATAATCATGGCACTATTCAAATTGGTGATACCTTTACGGCCGGTGAGGTTTTAAAGTTTACGGGTATTCCGCATTTTGCGCCTGAATTATTTAGACGTGTGCGTTTAAAAGACCCATTAAAAATGAAAGCCTTACAAAAAGGTTTGCAGCAGTTAGCCGAAGAAGGTTCAACGCAGGTGTTTTTTCCTAGGGGCAATAACGATTTAATTGTGGGTGCTGTGGGTGTTTTACAATTTGAGGTGGTTTCTTATCGTCTTAAGGATGAATACAAAGTTGAATGTATTTATGAGCCTGTGAATGTGTATACGGCGCATTGGGTTGAGTGTGATGATGAGAAGATGTTTGAAGAGTTTAAGCGTAAGCAGAATGATAATTTGGCGATTGATGGTGGTGGGCATTTAAGTTATTTGGCGCCTACTCGAGTGAATTTGGCGCTGACTCAGGAGCGCTGGCCTGAGATTCAGTTTCGATCTACACGAGAACATTAGAGTAGGGGTGCTAGGTTTTTAGTGGGAATGGGATGTTCTGAGGTTTTACTTTTCTCGTTTACGTTTTAAGTTCAAGACCGTCGGGG
>JABIQF010000006.1 GCA_018668095.1 Cellvibrionales bacterium | reverse complement strand
TAATTCGGTCAGTTTCTTCGCTCATGGCGGTTAATAAAATAATGGGGGTTTTAAAATTCTCATGAATAAAGCGACATAGGCTTAGGCCATCTTCGCCGGGCATCATAATATCCAGAATAATAAGCGCATAGCTTTGCTGGGCTAAATGCTCTCTGGCTTCGGCGGCATCGGCTGCTTGATCAACATCAAAACCGTTTTTCTCAAGATATTGAGTCAGAGACTCACGAATTTCGGGATTGTCATCAACAACAAGCAGCATTTCAGTTACACCTTATCGCTTTTCAGCGTAATCAAGTAGATCAGTTGTTGTAGGTTACACGAAATCCAAAGTAATGGCTTTCATAAGTGGATGCCGCTAAATTACTGTTACGATCTTTGAAGTCATAAGTCGCGCGTAACGCCCATCGGTCATTGAGTTCAGTATCTAAATAGATTTTTAATCGATCTCTTTCTTCGCGAGATTTAACATTAACAATATCGGTAACCTTGTCATAATCACGCTGACGTGCAGAGTATGAGATATTAAATTTGCTTTTATTGTCACTTATATTAACTGGGTACTGAAAAGTGACAGTCGTGGTGTCTTCGTCGTAATCATTGTTATCACTGTTAGCGTTTTCTTCGCCTTGCGTATAGTTGAGTGATACGAAGGCCTTGCTGTCGGCAAAAAAGTAGTAGGCCGTTATGCCAGAGGCATTGTTTTTTGCATCAAAGTCACTGAACGCGTCAAATGATTTGTCTATCCATGTGTGGCTAAGATTTAGATAAATGCCTGAGTCAAAATAGTAAGACAGCGAAGGGATGATTAAATCCATTACTAGAAAATCATCTCCATCTAGGCTCATGTCCATATGGCTTGTATTTAAAAAGAAGTCTAAGGGGCCAATGTTTCTATCAAAGCTGGCATTTAACGAATGATATTGTGTGTCGTTTTCGCTGAGGTCTTGATAGCTTTCATTGTAAAATTCATAGCTAACCGATAGTTGTTTATTAATTTGGTATTCAGCGCCTAACATAAACGCTACAGCAGTATCACTATTAGACTCCAAGTTAGTGCCAATGTCAGCCGCTTCTATAGTGACGGCGCTATCGGATAATAGGGTGAGCTCAGCTGAGTAATTTAGATTGCCAGCGTTGGCGCTAAGTGTTTTTGTTAGAAATAATAAGCTGATTAGAAATGTTTTTTTTATCATGGTTTATGTCTTTTTTTAGTTTAGTGATTGTTTTTTTATTATATGACGGACACTATAAAAAATTGTTTTTTAGCTCGATTGTATGTTTTAGCTTTAGATAAAAAAAGCGACCAAGTTTATTGGTCGCAAACGGGAAGTTGACTATACATAACAGGTCATAAATATAATATATAAAAATTATCTATTTATTTTGGCGAAGGCGGTACTCTCTACGTTGGTCACGAAAAGTATCACCTAAAGCTTCACGAACGTTTGAGCGTACATCACCAAACTCATCAGCGGCGGCATCTCGTGCAGCCTGCATGGCTTCTTTCGCTGATTCACGAGCAGCTTGAGCCGCTTCACGTGCAGCTTCTACAGCTGGGTCATTCTCGATGCCAGCTTCGCTTAGTGCGGCTTTAACAATTTCTGTTGCTGCTGTGCGAGCAGCATCACGACTGGCTTGGCGAACTTCATTTTTAGATAAACCGGCTTCTTTCGCTGCATCGCGAGCAATTTTAGATGCTGCTTTTGCGGCTTCGCGTGCTTCGGGTCGAGTTGCTTTAAGGACTTCTTTGGCTTCGGGTGATAATGCTTCACGGGCAGCTTGATTCGCAGCTCGCGCGGCATTTTGCGCCTCAACCGATGCAGTTAATGCAGCTTCAGCAGCAGCAATGGCTTCAGCAGAGCCGGCTTCAGTTGCGGCTGCAGTAGCTGCTGCATCGGCGGCGGCTTGTGCTGCGGCATTAGCCGCTTCCGTTTCTGCTCCTTGTGCAAAAGTGTTTGACGATACTATTACGGAAAATAAGGCAGAAAATATTGCTGTGGCTATTAATGTATTAAACGGATTAGAGGTCTTGATCATGCTTATCACCCAGTGATTTGTTGTTAGAGTGGCTAATGTACCGATAAGATGTAATCAAAGTATCCCTGTATCATCGTAAGTTGTATCAAAATGTAACGGTGAATATAGCGCAAGTTTGACGGTTAATGATGAAAATCGAGAGGGTAGCTGCGCGTTGCCTTTTTCGGCCAGTTTAATCGATGGACATTACTCGGAATTGTCGGCAAAGTAAGCATGTTTTGGCACAACTCATGTGTATGTCTGCCCATCACTTTAAACGATAGAAACAATGAAAGAATGTAATCAATGCGGTAAGTGCTGTATCCATTATAGTAATGGCGGTCTTTCTGCGACCCAAGATGAGATTGATTGGTGGGAGGCTTCGCGACCCGATATTTACCAATATGTGCTTAACGGTGAAATCTGGGTGAACCCTAGCAATGGTGAGCGTTTAAAACGCTGCCCTTTTTTACGGTTGGTTGATGGCGTCATTGACGCACCAAAAGCAGACGGTCCATCGAATGTTAAACAAACCAAGCAGGATAAATACACTTGTTCTATTTATCATGATCGCCCGGATGATTGTCGGCATTATCCTACTCATATTGATGAGATGGTTCGAGATGAGTGCGAGATGATAGAGGTGAAAGATTTGTTAGATCCGAAATCTTCTCAGAAAAAATTAGATATTTTAATGGCTGATAGTCGGCCCGCTTATTTGGGGCGATGATTTTCTTCTTCTGTGATTCTCTTTTCATCTCCTTTATAGTTATCCCCTTTATAGTCATCTCTTTTGTAGCGAATTACCATACTTATAAAGCGCATAAGTTGATACGCTGGCTTTGTTAAATCTTGTAATGACTACTGCAAGAATGGAAGCAAGGCTAGAGTGAAATGGATGACAGTTTAACGGCGAAAAACCGCGACTGCATAGAACCTCCCAAATCAATTTTAAAAAACCACTTTTATTTATGTCGATTTTTTAAATCGGCGTTATATAAATGGTTTTTTTAATGCTTTTCTATTTCCTTTTACTTTTTTTTTCTTCCTTTCTTGTTTTAGACATATAACTTTCCATGCCCGCAATGCCCATATAGTTTTCATGGGTTGCTAATCTATATAAGTTAAAGGATTATTTAATGAGATTATTAAAGTGTTTTTCTGTTTTTGTATTCTTCTTTTATACCCAGATTACTTTTGCCTCTGTTATTCATCACATTCAATATGATCAATTGGTCGGTGCTACAGGTATTGAAATTGACGGTAGTCTCTATCAGGTCCGGTTTGTTGATAGCTCATGTATTTTGTTATTCGATAATTGTGATGAAACGTCGGATTTTTTCTTTACCGATGCACAAGCGGGTCTTGATGCTAATTTGGCGTTATTAGAGCAGGTGTTGCTCGATTTACCTTCGGGGTTGTTTGATAGTCAACCTGAGCTCACTCATGGTTGTTACTCCGATATTCTTTGCTCTATTGTGACTCCAATTGGATCTGTGGCGCCTCAACTCGAGGTGTTTCCGGCAGTCTTTTTAATCAATAAAGCCGATCAGCGAAGCGATATTCATACTGGCTCGGGGTCGACCTTTAGAGCTTCTGATTTTGGTCTGCGTAATTCCAGCGCTGATACACTAACTTATGCCATATGGAGTAAGTTTGAGGGCTCTGCTGTGTCAGTCCCTGTGCCGGCATCCTTTCTATTGTTCAGCTCGGCGTTGGTTGCCGTTATAGTGATGAAAGATAGACGGCATCAATATTATGGCTAGGTTTGGTTGGTTAATTCTAGGTGATTCTAGATCGCTTTAAATCGCTTTAAATCGCTTTAGATGGCTCTAGATAGTTCTTGGTTATATTTAAGCATGGGTGTTGATGGCATAGCCTCTGACGTCTTCGTTTCGATATATTTTTAGTGATGTTGATGCGGGGCTTGGATTCCGTGCTCAGCGTGCCTGCATTATCTAAATCGGCTTAATCGTTTAGTTTTAAGTGTGAAATGGTTCGAGATATGGCTTAATTGTCGGCTATGCCAAATTCACT
>JABIQF010000211.1 GCA_018668095.1 Cellvibrionales bacterium | reverse complement strand
GTTTTTACCGGTTTATTTACGCTTTATTAAGGGTGTGGTTGATTCTAATGACCTGCCGTTAAACGTATCACGTGAAATATTACAGCAAGATGCGACAACTGAAAGCATGCGTAGCGCATTAACTAAGCGCGCGTTAGATATGCTAGAGAAAATGGCCAAAAATGCGCCTGAAGAATATGCTGTTTTTTGGAAATCATTTGGTAGCGTATTAAAAGAAGGCCCAGCAGAAGACAACGCGAATAAAGAAAAAATCTCAAAACTATTGCGATTCTCAACAACACATAATGAAACTGACGAGCAAAACCAATCGTTAGAAGATTATATTGCGCGCATGAAAGATGGCCAAGAAAAAATCTATTATGTTGCCGCTGAGAATTTTGTTACAGCAAAAAACAGTCCGTATTTAGAAGTTTTTAGAAAGAAAGGAATCGAAGTTTTATTACTTCATGATCGTATTGATGACTGGTTGATGTCTCATATGATGGACTTTGATGGCAAGCAGCTGCAAGATGTAGCTAAAGGCGAGCTCGATTTGGGTAGCCTCGACGCTGAGGAAGATAAAAAAGAACAAGAGCAGCTGTCAGAAGACAATAAAGATATGGTTGAAAGGGTACAAGCCATACTGACTGAGCAGGTTGAAACGGTACGTGTTACCAATCGTTTGACCGATTCTCCGGCTTGTTTAGTGGTTGGTGACCACGATATGGGTGCACAAATGCGTCGTATTATGGAAGCAGCAGGGCAGGAATTACCTGCTTCTAAGCCAATTCTTGAATTAAACCCAACGCACCCACTTGTTGCTCGTTTAGATAAAGAAGCCGATGAGGCGCGTTTTGGCGATCTTAGCCGACTGCTTTTTGATCAGGCTCAGCTGGCTGCAGGTGATAGCTTGGAAGACCCAGCTAGCTTTGTTGCTCGATTGAACAAGCTGTTATTAGAACTTAGTAGCTAAGTAGATAAGTAGCATGGTTTTTGTTGCTACTGTTTTTTAGCGGTTCTGTTAGTAGCTATTGGCAGTAGACCGTGAAACCGTTAAGATCTCAAATGCGCCTGTGGTTTTGCCATGGGCGCTTTTTTAGATGCGCATAATCTAATAATGCTAACCGTATTCGGGAAATGTTTCATGAATCATACTTATCGCATTGCTGTTCTTGGTGGTGGAAGTTTTGGTACAACCCTCTGCAATCTCGTTGCTGAGAATGGTCATCATGCAATGCTTTGGCTGCGTAATGAAGAACGTGCTGAAGAAATTAATCGTGAGCATAGAAACAGTTATTACTTGCCAGGCTATGTGTTGAATGACAATGTTCATGCAACCACAAGTATTGAAGAGGCTATTGTTGATGCCGATATGGTTTTTGTTGCCGTACCTAGCAGCTCTTGTCGAGAGGTGAGCGTTGAGCTAGCTAAATATATTCGCAGCGATACTATGGTTATCAGCACGACCAAAGGCATTGAGCAACCCAATTTTAAATTAATGAGTGAGGTGCTTACAGAGGCGCTTCCGGATAATCCTCTAGGCGTTTTAAGTGGTCCTAATTTAGCCAAAGAAATTGCCGCGCGCCATATAACCGGTACTGTTGTTGCGAGTAGTCATTCTGCGTTAATCGAATCTGTACAAAATGCCTTACACAGCAACTACTTTAGAGTTTATGGCAGCCGTGATGTTTACGGTGTTGAGTTGAGCGGTGCTTTAAAAAATATTTATGCCATTATCTCTGGCTTAGGTGCAGCGATGCAGCTTGGTGACAACACGCGTGCGATGTTAATGACGCGCAGCCTTGCAGAGATGAGTCGATTTGCCGTCAGCATGGGAGCAAACCCCATGACATTTTTGGGTCTTGCGGGTGTCGGTGATTTAATCGTTACCTGTTCTTCTTCACTTTCTCGTAACTACCAAGTGGGTTTTGCTATTGGTAGCGGTAAAAAATTGCAGCAAGCAACTGAAGAGTTAGGACAGGTTGCTGAAGGGGTTAATACTCTTAAGCTCGTTAAATTTAAGGCTGATGAAAATGATGTTTATATGCCTTTGGCCTCAGGTTTATATGAAATTCTATTTAATGACGTTAGTGTTGAAGAGATGGTGAGTCAACTTATGCTCGGCGAGCAAAGTGAAGATGTTGAGTTCTTATTAGCTAATGAATAATTATGCTGAAGGAGTACGTTTAACAATGCTTCATCTTAGTTATTTTACGGCATGAAAACTATAGCGATACTTCGCCATGGTGAAGCTGTATATGGCGGCGATTATGATGCAAGCCGTGCATTAACAGACCATGGCATTATTAATAGCCGTGTCGCAGCGAAAACTTTATATGATAATTTTCTGGCAGAGGGTGGCTTACAAGCCATTTTTTACAGCCCTTTTCTCAGAACTCAACAGACCGCAGAAGCCGTTCTTGCCGCATTTGATGACAGTCTAATTATTGCTGAGGCGAGTAATATGCTGCTAGGTGATAACACGCCACTCAATGTCTGCCTATGGCTAGAAACATTACCTTTTGATCGAATTCTATTAGTGAGTCATCAGCCATTAGTTTCATGTTTAGTCGATTGGCTTGTACAGGGTACAGACAGCTTTAAGCTCGGCGGTACAAATAATTATCCTTTTCATCCATCTTCATTGGCTATGCTGTCGGCGGATATAACAGCACAAGGCTGCGCAAATTTACTTTCATTTACTCATCATCCCTCTCGCTAATCGCGTTTTAAAGGTTATTTAATGCCAAGTACACAGTCTGCGTCTTTAGAGCGAAAATTTGTTGTTAACGGCATGAGCATTGCAGCTCAAGAATGGGGTATGGGAAATAAGAACCGTGTTATTGCCCTACATGGTTGGTTAGATAATAGTGCGAGCTTTGAAGCTATAGCTCCACTCATAAACGATTCTCATATTATTGCTTTGGATTTTGCAGGTAATGGTGAAAGTGATCATCGTAGTCAGCATGGCGCCTATAACATATGGGATGATTTACTCGATATTCTCGCCATAGCGGACGAGTTAGCTTGGGATAGCTTCAAAATATTAAGCCATTCACGAGGCGCTTTTGTTGGCATGTTATTGGCAGCAACCATGCCTGAACGAGTAGAGAAACTATTAATGCTTGATGGTGCTTTACTGCCGCCATCAGATGAAGCTAGCACGCCTAAAAATCTATCTCGCTATCTTCATCAACAAAGAAGTAATTACCAGCGACCATCAAGAATTATGTCTTCTATTGAAGAGGTTGTTGAGCGGAGGATTGCTAAAATTGATCTTACTGCGAGTGAATGTCAGTCTTTAGCTGAGCGATCAGTAAAGCCAGCTAAAGAGGGTGGCTATGTGTGGCGTCACGACCCAAGAGCCGTTGGTGGCTCGGCTTTCAAATTTAGTAAAGAGCATCAGCAGGCTTTTTTATCAGCATTACAAATGCCTTGTTTAATCATTTTAGCGAACAATGGCTTGTTTAAATCTGCAGGTGTAGATTCTATGCTTAAAGAGTACTCACATATTATGATGGAGTTTCATGATGGTGGTCATCATATGCATATGGAAGATAAACACAGTGCTAGTTTAGCGGCTAGGGCATCCGAGTTTTTTAGTGACTAATATCGGCATGTCTAGCTTAAAAAACATGAAAAGAATTTGAGCGGGTAATATGAAACGTTTTTTTAAAAGTAAAAAAAGTCAGCGTATTAAAACGCTGATTTTAGGCCTTGGTGCTTTATGTGCGATAATTTACGGCTTAATCTTTATTGTTGGCATTCCTGCTAGACAAGTATTTATTTTATTAAGCGTGTCGATACTTATCGTTTTAGTGCTAGCCATAGCAGGTTTCGTTGTTACTTTTAGTTTTTTATGGCTTAGACGTAAGTTTAGAAGACGAAATCTTTAAAAGTGTAGCTATCAACAAGTCTAACGTTTAAAGTTCATTTCTCTTGTACGTCTAAATCGATTTCAATAGATAGTCGTTCAGCAATTTTTTCAAGCTGTAGCTCTAGACTATCAAGGTCTTGCTCACTCTCATTAGTTAATGACATCGTTGAATGGAAAAGACTGTCACCACTCATCGGTGCGCTGCTTAAATGCGTTTGCATATTCACTACGTTGATTTTTGCTGCGACCAATGCTTGACTGATTTCATAGACAATACCGGGTCGGTCATTGCCAACAACATTAAGCTGAATAGCATGCTTAGCGACTGAGCCCGAAGACGATTCATTGCTAGATGGATTTTCTGATTCATTGTTCTGGAGGTCCAGCTGAATCGAAAGTCCGCTCTTTGTTAGATGATTAAGAGCCGACCGTAGTTCGTCTTCTTTTAATTCGTCGATATCAATTCGAATAATGCCGGCAAAATGGCCAGCGAGTTTAGCCATACTACTTTCTAACCAATTGCCAGAACAGTCACTAATGGCTTTGGCTAACAATTCAACTATTCCGGTTTTATCGTTACTAATAAAACTACAGATAACGGTTTTTTTCATGGGGTAGCCTGCCTTATTTATTTTACGATTATATAGATTATAGACCCGATTCATGAATTTATAGCTTTGTTTAGTCTCCAATTTAAACCAGCGGCATATTGAGTGAGGTAAAGCGTTTACGTTTTTTACCCGCAAGTGTTAGGATTCAATATAGGCTTAAAAAGCCTTTGTTAATGCCTATGCTAAAAGCAAAGTTTTCAATTTAATCATTCTAATGAAGATAAACCATGTCAAATTCATTTAATCCTGACCATAATGACGAAACAGTGAGTGATACTGTTGATGATCCGCTGCAGATACCCTACGAGCAGCTATCCGAAGTGGCGTTAACGGGTGTGCTTGAAGAGTATATCACCCGCGAGGGCACGGATTACGGCATGATTGAGCGAGGCGTAGAATCCCAATTGGATAAAGCGCGTGCACTCTTGAAATCGGGCAAGGTGATTATTGTTTTTGATGAAGTTCATGAGCGCTGCCAAATCGTTGAAGCGCGACTATTGCAAAATCCAATTTCAAAAACGCCTGCAATTAATGCTACTGAGGAGTCGAAGGAGGGTGAGTGATACTTTTGATCCGACTAGCTTGAATGATAGCGACTATCATCTACTCGATGCCAGTGGCTTGATTTGTCCTGAGCCAGTCATGCTATTGCATAATCGTATGCGCGGTATGGAAAGCGGCGATATTATTAAGGTCTGCGCCACCGATCCTTCTACAGAAAGAGATATCCTTCGCTTTTGTGACTTTCTTAATCACCCTTTACTGCATTGGCAGAAAGAGGCTGATGACTTCGAGTACTGGATACAAAAGAAATAAGCTGTAATCTTTCTTTTCGTTTATATTTTTTCCATTTCTATCTTTTCGCTCCTAACGTTTCGTTCTTTTTAAAGCTGTACGAGCCAATCATTTGCTCAATAATTTCTCAATTGCTGCAATGGTCTCAGGATTACGTAGTCTTATTTGATCGGCGATATCACGCTGAAAATAACAGAAAAAATTCGGATTGCTCGAAGCATAATACAGGCAATCATCCCCTGGTATCACCGGCGTTTTTTCTACGGCGTTATCATCAACTAACATACCGTGCATTTCACCCTCTAGATCCAGTGCCCAGCTAATGACAGGCGTTAGAATCAATGTGCGAGTCTCTTTATGAATTCCTTCATCATTGTTCGAGTTGTCATCAATTTTGAGTACTAATGCATGAGTGCCAATTAAATCGGGAATTTCTTGAATAATATTCCTCTCATTGGAATCGGTTGTTGGTAAATGTCCAGCTATTTGATTCGCTGCATTATCCTCTGATAAAAACCGCATAGCTGTAGCCAGCTGAGCAATAATGGCTTCTGGAGGCTCTGAAAAAATGACGCCAGTATTTTGATGGTAATATCCTTCCCAGCTGATATCGTAATCTTCATCTATGCGGGTGCAATCGCTGATTTCACCCACCCAAGGGACGATACCTACTGTTTTACCATCAGACCTTAGGCCCCAGCACAATATAGGCACTGAGATTAGTCGTTCGGGTTGATGCTGGTTAGCATAAATCATTTTTATCCCCGAATTTTCAGGGCATATTTGAATAATAGAATATTGAATGGCTTCAACGTTTGATTGACCCGTGAAGAGGTTAATCACATTATGGTTATTGGCTGGACAAGTAGAATTAGATTCCATAAGACAAGCTCCTAATTTCCGTAGCGTGATCTTTCAAAAAAGATTCATGCTATTAATTCCAGGACTATCGCGACATCGTCTGTTTTTCTGTATCTTTGTATCTGCGTTATTTCGTTGCTTTGTACTTTTGTGAATAAGCAAATGTGCTTTTTTGTTGAATGAAGGTTGTTGGTTAATGACTGCTTAGTTAATGGCTGTTTAATTAAGGACTGTTTAGCTGATGAATCTATATTAGTTGATGAATCTATAGCTTTTATAAGATGTTATTTAAGTATAGTCTTTTAGACTGTATTTACTTTTTTTGGTTTGTATTTATTTGAAAAAATGTAAACGTATGATTTTAAATAAGAAACATGATATTTTGAGTGTTATTTGGTGCTGAATAATCGACAAGAAAGTCTTAGTAGACATAAGGTTTGTGATATCGAAGCCTTATTTAGACAGGCGTTTTATGCCGATTATCGAACTTGCTTAACGGGAGGCGCTAGTGAGCCTCTTTATAAGCCAGCATGCAATGAAGGTGATAATCATTATATCTATTACCGTGAAGATTTTTTTGCCAGTGCGCTTCATGAAGCGTCTCATTGGTGTATTGCTGGAGAAGAGCGCCGCCAGCAATTAGATTTTGGTTATTGGTATGTAGAAGATGGCAGAAATGCTATTGAACAAAAAGCATTTGAAGCCGCCGAAGTTAAACCTCAAGCTTTAGAGTTTCTCTTTTCACTCGCTGCTAATTATCCTTTTCAAGTAAGTGTCGATAATCTTAATGGTTCTCACTTAGCAATAGACCATTTTAAAAATGCTGTTTTAAATCAAGCTCAACGTTTTGTCGATTGCGGCTTACCTGAACGAGCAGCCGTTTTTTATTCTGTATTAAGTGAGTATTATCAGACTATGAGAATTGATGAGCTAGCGGCTTACTTTGAAGCGAACAGAGAGCTATAACTTAATAGAGAACGATTTAGATAAATTCTTAAATAACATGCAGATTAACCTATGACAAAACTTTCTATTCTAGCTGATGAAAACATACCCGGCCTTGAGCCTGCATGTGCTGATTGGGGAAACATTGTTACGATGTCAGGTCGTGATATAAAAGCCTCCGATTTAGTAGGTATTGACTTACTATTTGTTCGTTCGGTTACTCAGGTTAACGCTGAACTACTTTCAAATACTGACTTAAAATTTGTTGGCAGCGCCACCATTGGCGTAGACCATATCGATCTTGATTATCTTGCCAGTCGCGGCATTGGCTTTGCGCACGCACCAGGTAGTAATGCTAACGGTGTTGTCGACTATGTTATGTCGGTCATTTTAGATCACTATGATAATGCGAGAATAGAGCAATTAACGGTGGCTATAGTCGGGTATGGGAATGTCGGTAGCCGCTTAGCTCGATGCCTGCGTCATTTCTCTATCGCTCATGTTATTTACGATCCGCTTTTTACGCCTTCAAGTGCTAATAAAAAATTGCTTGGTGCTTCGCCCAATGATTTTGTTGAATCAATTGATGATCTTTTAAATTGTGATATCACCAGTGTGCATGTGCCTTTAACAACCGAGGGCGATTGTCCTACGTATCATTTGTTTGACGCTATTCGTTTGTCACAACTTTCTCAGAATGCTTTATTTATTAACAGTAGCCGCGGCCCTGTTGTTAATAATGCTGCACTTAAAGCGCTGCTAATGCAGCGAAGTGATTTAACCGTCGCTTTAGATGTTTGGGAGGGCGAGCCGAATATTGATCTTGAACTCTACCCATTATGCGATACTGCCACGCCACATATTGCTGGCTATAGTCTTGATGGTAAGCTCCGCGGGACAAGCGCTATCGTTTCTGCCGCTATGGTCTTTTTTAATTTAACAGCGACTGAGTCTCCCGAAGACAAAGAGCTTGTCGCGCTTAATGATCTGAAAACACTTGCCGATTATCGAGACGCTTTATCTATCGTATACAGTGCAAAAAAAGAAAGCGTGTTATTTGAACAAGCCATTACTAAAAAAACCATTACGAATACTAATAATATCGCTCAAATATTTGATGCATACCGTAAATCTTATCCTGCTCGTAGAGAAATAAACTATGACGGATAAGCCTATAGCTGATAGACCTAACGATATTGCTAAGCAAGCTGAAATTGATGAGGCCTTTATGGCTCAGGCCTTGTTATTGGCTGACTCTGCAGCCGAGCATAATGAAGTGCCCGTTGGGGCTGTCGTTGTTTTTAACGGTGAGCTTATTGCTAGCGGTTTTAATCGGCCTATTGTCGATAATGATGCTAGTGCGCATGCAGAAATAAATGCGCTTAGAGAGGCGGGTAAAGTTCTGGGTAATTATCGTCTGCCTGAGTGCACGCTTTATGTCACTCTCGAGCCTTGTACTATGTGCTTAGGCGCAATGATACATGCGCGTATCAGCCGGCTGGTATTCGCTGCTAATGAACCAAGAGCAGGTGCCGTTGAGTCACAGTTGGCATTGCTAGATCAAACGTTTTTTAATCACAGTATTGAATGGCAGGGCGGCGTGTTGGCGAGTGAATCTAGTCACAAACTAAAGCAGTTTTT
>JABIQF010000247.1 GCA_018668095.1 Cellvibrionales bacterium | reverse complement strand
TATGAGCAATGATTTAAGAATCATTGCTCATAGAATAAAACTCATAAAAAAAGACGGCTAAGGCCGTCTTTTTTTATGTTCAAATATTAAAAATGTTAACGAAAAACTATTCTGGATTATAAGCTGCTGCACCAATTAAACCAGGTTGCGGTTCAATAATTAACTGTGTTGAAATGGCCTTATTATAATCTGACATAACGCCTTTGCTTTCAAAGCGATGACGGAAGTTGCTGGCTATAAGGAAATCAACAAACTTAGGTAAGATGCCGCCCGCTAAAATTAAGCCGCCGCGGGCACCAGTACATAGCGCTTGGTCGCCTGCAGCACTACCAAGTAGCGTGCAAAAAGCGTTCATAGCTTGTCGACAATAATCGTCTTTATCGCTTGTGCCATCACTGCAACCACGTTGCTGAATTTGAGGTGCTGTTAATGGTTTGCCGTCATCAAGTGGCTCGCCATTATTGTTAATAGCAACAATCGCCTCATATAAACGCTCAATACCCGCGCCGCAAACAAAAAACTCACGATTAATACGGCAGCCTTTTGAGCGCCAGTAATCAAAAATCGCAAGTTCTAAAGAGCTGCGCGCGCTAATCGCTGCGTGACCACCTTCTGTTGCCACCACTTTGTAGCTTTTTTCTTTGCTAGATGACGAGAGCGGAATTAATAATGCTGCACCTAAACCTGTGCCTGGGCCAAATAAAGAAATCGGTGCATCAAGAACTGGCTCACCATCACCAATCGAAATTAATTGCGAGTCATCTAAATAAGGAACCGCATGAGCGATAGCGGCAAAATCGTTGATAAGCCAAGCATGTTGAATATTAAGGATTTCTTTAAGCTTGTCAGTCGATATTTCCCAATCGTAGTTGGTCATCTTTACTTTATTGTCAAAGATCGCGCCGGCAACGGCAAAGCAGCAAGACTTGATTCTTTTAGTGTCGTCTTTGAGATTTTTATTCGCTAAGTAATGAGTAATTAAGTGCTTAAGATCTTCATAGTCTCGCAAGCTAAACTGCTCAATTTCACGCAACGCGACTTTACTATTATTCGTGTTATCAACACCGTCGCAAATTGCAAAACGGATATTAGTGCCGCCAAGATCGGCAACTAATCGAGGAAAGATATCTTCGTTTGTCATTATACTGATCCTATAAAATACGGAGAACTAAACGTTTTCCCAGTGTTGAAAAACCGTTGCCCCTTGTTCAGCGCCATTCACTTGACCACGCATAAAGCCAAATAACTCACGCCCTGTACCAAACTGAGACCCAGTAGGGTTATAAGCAACTAGCTCTCTATTCTGCCATTCAGCGTCATCAACTAAGGCTTCAACTTCACCCGTATTCGCATTTAGACGAACAATGTCACCGTCTCTTAATTTCGCTAAAGGTCCACCGCATGCTGCTTCTGGCGTTATATGAATCGCCGAAGGAACTTTGCCCGATGCGCCAGACATGCGTCCGTCAGTAATTAGCGCAACCTTAAGGCCTTTATCTTGTAATATGCCAAGGAAAGGTGTCATTTTGTGAAGCTCAGGCATACCGTTAGCTTGCGGGCCTTGAAAACGTACAACGGCAACAAGATCTTTTTCCATTAAGCCTTGTTCAAAAGCGGTTTGTAATTCCTGCTGGCTATCAAAAATCATTGCTGGTGCTTCGATAACGCGATGCTCTTCAGCCACGGCCGAAACCTTTATAACACTTCGTCCTAGGTTGCCTTTTAATAGACGTATGCCACCATCAGCTTGGAAGGGCTTAGCTGCTGTTGTCACAACTTCAGGGTCACCACTTACTTCATTGATATCATTCCATTGGACTTTGTTATCTGCCCAGTGTGGACGTTGAGTGAAGTGCTTAAGGCCTTTGCCCCAAACCGTCATCACGTCATTATGTAAAAAGCCTGCATCAAGTAATTCACGAATCACAAATTCACTACCGCCGGCAGCATGAAAATGGTTCACATCAGCAGAACCGTTAGGGTAAACACGAGTAAGTAGGGGGGTAACGTCCGAGAGATCAGAGAAGTCTTCCCAGTCGATGATAATGCCAGCCGCACGAGCAATCGCAACCCAGTGAATAGTATGATTCGTTGAACCACCTGTAGCCATTAAGCCAACTAGTGCATTAACAATCGTTTTTTCATTAACGACTTCACATAGCGGTCTGTAGTTTTTTCCTAAGTCAGAAATTTTGCACGCTTGTTCGGTAGCGGCTTCAACTAAGCCGGCACGAAGGTCTTCACTTGGATGAACAAAAGCAGAGCCGGGAACGTGAAGGCCCATCACTTCCATAAGCATTTGGTTACTGTTTGCCGTGCCGTAAAAGGTACAAGTACCTGCACTGTGATAAGCCTCGGATTCAGCAACTAATAATTCATCATCACCGACTTCACCTTTGGCATATTGCTGTCGAACTTTTGCTTTTTCACCATTTGATAAGCCAGAAGCCATTGGGCCTGCAGGAACCATAACCATAGGAAGATGGCCAAAACTAAGAGCGCCAATTAATAAGCCAGGAACAATTTTGTCACAAACACCAAGACAAACAACGGCATCGAACATATTGTGACTAAGAGAGACTGCAGTTGCAGTTGCAATAACGTCACGGCTGAATAAGCTTAATTCCATACCGGCCGTGCCTTGAGTAACACCATCACACATGGCTGGAACGCCGCCAGCAAATTGTGATGTGCAACCCATTTGATGTGCTGCTTTTTTTATAATTTCTGGATACTCAGCAAAAGGCTGGTGTGCAGATAACATATCGTTATAGGCGCTAATAATACCGATGTTAGCTGCGTTTTCTAGGCGCATCGTTTTTTTGTCGTCACTGCTACAGGCGGCAAAGCCATGCGCTAAGTTACTGCAGCCTAAAGCGCCACGTTGTGGTCCGTTATCTCGCATTTCTTCGCAGCGCGCTAAGTATGCTGCTCTTGTTTTTACCGAGCGTTCAATAATACGTTGGGTAACTTTTTCTACTATCGGGTTCATGCTGTGGCCTATATAAAAATGAGGGGCATTAAATATTAATTAGAGATGGCGTCACTGTTTTAAAAATAATAAGAAGCCATTAAATAAATAAGGAGCTAAGCTAGCATTTAGCTAGCCCAGTAAATGTTAACCGCTTGCTTTGATTGAGAAAGGGTACGGTGAATGGGCAAGGCATCATTAGTACTAAGCCCGTTTTCTAATACTTGAAGCTTATCATCGCCAGTAATATGTAAGTAAAGCTGTTTTGCTGCAGCAACACAGGGATAGCTTAAAGTAATGCGTGGCATTGGCTGAGAAGGCGGCAGGGTGCTCAACGTTGAGCTGTTTCCTGTAGCGTCTAATGCACAATCGATCTCGGGTGCATCGGGAAACCAAGAGGCAGTATGACCATCACCGCCCATGCCTAAAATAACAACATCAAAAGGCTGCTTGATTTGAGTGGCTAGCTGTTTGTTGTAATCAATGACGCCATCAGCGACATCATCATGAGCTGACTTCATACCAATAAAATTAGCGGCAGCGGCATGATTAATAAGAAAGCATTCACGGAGCATGCGCTCATTACTTTGGTCGCTGTCGGTTTCTACCCAGCGTTCATCGACCAGCGTGACATCGACTTTTGACCAGTCAATATCCGTTTGGCTTAGCGCTGCAAACAGTGCTTTAGGTGTCGAGCCGCCAGAGACGGCGATGCTCGCTTTACCATCATCAATAATTGCTTGAGATAGTTGCTCAACAATTGATTGTGTTAGTGCTGCTTCTAGTGCTGCACGATTATCAAAATGCAGTTGCGTATGTTGTGCAATTATTTGCTCTATTGCCTGCAAGCTACTCATGATTCATGCCAGCTTCTGTCATCACGCTCAGGAAGCGCAAGTGATTTAGTAGGGCCCATAGTGCCTGATGGATAAGGCTTAACGTTTAGCCCTACATCCGTCCAGCTACTAATAATGCTATCTGTCCAACGCCATGCAGCTTCGACTTCATCGCTTCGCATAAAGAGTGTTTGGTCGCCATTAACAACATCTAACAACAGACGCTCGTAGGCATCATAACTTTGTGAACCGTCTTCTGGGTCAACACTTAAATCAAGTGCAACAGGCTGCAGTTTTAATTTACCTGACAGTCCCGGCTTTTTATGCAGAGTGTGTAAGCGAATATTTTCTTCAGGCTGAATGGTAATAACCATTTTGTTAGCGAAATCATTTGGATCATCTTCAAATAATGAAAACGGTTGGCGTTTAAATTCAATCACAATTTCAGAATACCGACGACGTAAACGTTTTCCGGTACGCAAGTAGAATGGAACACCTGCCCAGCGCCAGTTATGCACTTCAGCTTTAAGCGCTACAAAGGTTTCAGTGTTAGAGAACTTGCTGCTGTCACCGTCATTATCTTTGTAGTCATCTTCCTCTAAAAAGCCAACTACTGATTCGCTATCAACGGCACCGTCGGTATATTGACCACGGACAACGTTATCTCTCACATTTTCTGAAGTGATAGGACTTAAGGCCTCAAGTACTTTTACTTTTTCATTACGAATAGCATCGGCATTTAATTTTGACGGTGGCTCCATGGCAACCATGCTGAGTATTTGTAATAAATGGTTTTGAACCATGTCGCGAAGAGCGCCTGTCTTACCGTAAAAGGCAGCTCGGCCTGCAACACCAATTGATTCAGCGACAGTAATTTGAATGTTGTCGATGTAGCGGTTGCTCCATAAAGGATTAAAGAGCGCATTACTGAATCGGAGTGTGAGTAAGTTCTGTACGGTTTCTTTACCTAGATAATGATCAATCCGGAAAGTCTTGGATTCATCAAAAACCTTAGCAACAGCTGCATGAATTTCATTACAGGTCTCAAGATTGTGACCTAATGGTTTTTCAAGTACCACTTGATCTATCTCTGAGGCTAAACCATGCGTTTTTAAATTCTCACAAATCGCACCATATAAGGACGGTACAGTACTCAGATAGTAAGTAACTGGTGCGCGCTTGCCATCGATGGTTATCATTTCGGCAAGGTCATCATACTGAGCTGAGTTAGTGGCTTCTAACTTGCAATAATCGAGCAGCTGTATAAATTTTTGCCATTCGCTTTCGATAGCTGCATTTTCGGCGTCAGTATTGCCTGAAAAGAGTTTTCTTTTTTCATCAACGAGGGCGATATAGCTGTCACGATCTAACGGTGCACGGCCGGTCCCTATAATTTTACCTACCGAATCGATTAAGCCGCGCTGGTTAAGGCCAAATAATGCAGGAATGAGTTTACGAAGGGCGAGATCGCCGTTACCACCAACAATAACGATTGTTGATTTTAATTCGGTGTTGATTTTAGCTGTCATAGAGAAATCCAATGGAGTTTTTCAATTGTTCATTATGTAATGCTGTGGTTTAAGTGTTTTTATCAATTAGCTTTAAGAGGAATTGACCACAGGCTTGTATTTTAGCTGATAATTATAGACTTTAATGAAGAAGATTAAGTCTTTTATGTTATTGCTGCCAGAAAAAAACGCTAAGCACCTATCATTGTGCGTTAGTTTAAACAAAAACCCGAAGTATAAACATTATATTAGAGCGTATTCACCCGTATAATGTCACATTAGCAGCAGCCATACCGCTAGGGCTTTGCTCTATTTTAGGTGGCAGGCGGTCTTTGGTTTATAGCTTTTAGTCATTTATTTCCAGAACCGACAATTATTCGTTTTTTTAAGACTCAATAACAGGAAAATCAATACATGCACGATCCATCTCAAGAAGAAAACAAGCAATTATTAAGCACTATTGGCCCCGTGGTTCCGGTTGCAGATTTTATAGATGAAGGGCATGCAAGCGCTTGTTGCGAGCTTTTTACAGAGTGCGGTGTACCCAGTGTTGAAGTAACACTTAGAAGACCTAACGCTTGGGATAGTGTGCGTAAATGTATTGAATTAATGCCTAATGCTCAGGTTGGCATCGGTACTGTTATTGAAGCCGATCAATTAAGACAGGCTAAGGATTTAGGCGCTGCTTTTGCGATAAGCCCTGGCATTTTACCTGAGTTGGTTTTATTGGCACAGGAGTTAGGTCTTCCTTACTACCCAGGCGTTGCCTCAGCCAGTGAGTTAATGTTGGCGCGCAGCATGGGACTTAGAGCAGTTAAGTTTTTCCCTGCAGAAGCAGCTGGCGGTATTCCTATGTTGAAAAGCTTAGGATCACCTTTTCCTGATATGGTTTTTTGCCCTACAGGCGGCATCAGTGTCAAAAATTATCAAGACTACCTTGCCTTAGGTAATGTAAGTTGTGTTGGTGGTAGCTGGGTTGTCCCTAGTCAGGCTGCGTTAGCTGAGTCTCCTGATACTGTTATTGCTGGATTAAAGCAAGTATATGGCTAATTGCCGCTTAAGTTATTTTATAGTCAGTCCTTGACTCATCTATAAATTATTAAGTTATTATCGCGAACAAAGCTCTCTATTATTGACGACTTTGTTTTAGCATTAAATTTATTCATTTATTTCACTTAGGTTTAAAGTATTTTTATGACACCCAAAGAAATTCGTAAAAGAAGAACTAAGATTGTTGCCACGTTAGGTCCTGCATCAAGCACGCCAGAAGTTATTGGCGAGCTAATTGAGACTGGTGTTAATGTCTTTCGATTAAATTTCTCTCACGGCACCCATGAGCAGCATCGTCAGAACGCAAATACCGTTAGAGCGGAGTCTGAAAAGCGTAACCGTCATGTTGGTATTCTCGGTGATTTACAAGGGCCAAAAATTCGTATCGGTGAATTGCAGACTGAACAAAAGCAATTGCATGAAGATCAAGCGATTGTTTTAACTATCGATAAAAGCACTGCAGATAGCGAAAAAGACCGTGTTTATGTGGTTTATACGCCGTTACCCGAAAGTGTGCAGGCGGGTGATACGCTATTACTCGATGATGGTTTAATTCGTATGCAAGTTGTATCGGTTGAAGGCAAGGACGTTAACTGTCGCGTTACTCAAGCCGGCGTCTTAAAGTCTCGCAAGGGTATTAATCGCCTTGGTGGTGGTTTATCGGCCGATGCGATTACTGAAAAAGATCTTGAAGATCTTCAAGTTATTATCGATCTGAATCTTGAATATGTGGCTGTTTCTTTCCCTTGCTGTGGTGATGATTTACTGCCGGTTAAAAACGCGCTCAAAAAAGCCAATTGCAATGCAAAAATTATTGCCAAAATTGAGCGTGCAGAAGCCGTTGAAACCGAAGAAAACGTCAAAGAGCTTATTGATGCAGCCGATGCCGTTATGGTCGCACGTGGCGATTTAGGTGTTGAAATAGGCGATGCTCAGCTTATTAGTATTCAGAAGCGTATTATTCGCTTGTCGCGTCAGGCTAATAAGCCTGTTATTACGGCAACGCAGATGATGGAATCGATGATAACGAATCCTGTGCCTACACGTGCTGAAGTTTTCGATGTTGCTAATGCTGTTTTAGATGGAACCGATGCAGTGATGTTGTCGGGTGAAACGGCCGCGGGTAAGTTTCCTGCTAAGGTTGTTAAAGCTATGGCCGAGACAGCTCTAGGGGCAGAGAAGCATCCTATGATGCGTCAGTCGAGTTATCGTGTTGATCGCACCTTTGATCTTGTTGATGAATCGATTGCGATGTCTGCAATGTATGCAGCCAACCATGTGAGTGGTGTTACCGCTATTATTTGTCTTACTGAATCAGGTATTACGCCTTTATTGTCTTCGCGTTTAAGTTCTGTTCTGCCTATTTTCGCTATTTCTCCTCACATAGCTACATGTAGAAGAATGGCGCTTTATCGTGGTGTTATCCCCATTTATTACGATGTGATGGATGGCGAAGAAGACCTTTGGGCTAAAGCCATTGAGTTAGTCGCTGAACGTGGCGCGCTTGAAATAGGCGATAGAGTGGCTATAACCTGTGGTGATTTACACGGTAAAGGCGGCTCAACGAATACGCTTAAAATCTTAGAATATAAGGGCTAGTATTTAACCTTAATTTCTTTCACTCCGCGGGTAAGCTCCTTACCCGCACAGTTATTTATTTCTTGTCTTGTCACAATTGTGTCATATTGCTAGTCTAGCCTTTGTATCGTGATCAGCGTTTTGATTGCTACTGAATTCTGTTTGAGTGTGTATTTGAACTAATACATGTTTTTTCTTTTAATTTATAAAGATTTCTCAAGACATGATTACTTATAAAATTCTTATTGTTGATGACGAAGTCGCTATTAGAGAGATGATTAAAGTTGCTCTAGAGCTGGCGGGTTTTCAATGTGTTGAAGCTGCTTCAGCGATGCAAGCAATGCCATTAATTGTTGATGAGCGGCCTGACCTTTTGTTGCTTGATTGGATGATGCCAGAGGTAAGCGGTATTGAGTTGCTGCGTCGGCTTCGCCGAGATGAGGTGACAAAAGAGATCCCCGTGATCTTATTAACCGCTAAGGCTGAAGAGCAAAATACAGTGCAAGCCTTAGATTCTGGTGCCGATGATTATATTACTAAACCCTTTAAGCCTCGCGAGTTAACCGCAAGAATAAAGTCGTTATTAAGACGTGCTGATGGCAGGGCAGGCAAGCAATTAATCGCGGTTAATGGTCTAAGTCTCGACCTCGTAGGCCACCTCGTTTTTATCAACGAAAAGCCGGTTAATATTGGACCTACAGAATTTAAGTTACTTAAGTTTTTTATGAGCCATCAAGAGCGGGTGTATACACGCGGACAGCTGCTTGATCAGGTTTGGGGTAGTAATATTTATATTGAAGAACGCACCGTTGATGTGCATATTCGTCGTCTTCGTAAAGTTTTAACATCCTTTGATAATGAAGATTTTAAAATTGGTGATTATATTCAAACGGTGCGTGGTACTGGCTACCGTTTTTCGGCTACACTAGCGACTTAATGCGACAACACCGTTATTCAATGAGTAATGTGTTTTCTCTTTAATTCTAGAGGGCAAATGGTCGATGCAATTTAATTACTTAGCTGGTTCAGTACTGTCATGAAATCCTTGTTTAGCAGTGAACTGTCTAAGATTTCCTTTCTATCTTTTATAGGTATCTTGGTCGGATATCAACTTGGTAATATCTGGCTAGGCCTTTCTATTGCACTCGGCATCTACCTCATTAGTCACCTTTATTATTATCGCCGCTTAGATGAATGGTTAGCGAAAGGTGGGCTAGTCGACAAGCCTTTTACTAATCTTTTTTGGTCCACCATTATGGATCAGGTACTACGGTTACTTAATCAGTTACGTAGAGATAAAGTTCAGCTCAAATCTGATTTAGATTACTTTCAAGAGTCATTTCAAGCGGTACAAAGTGGCGTGGTGGTAGTCGATACTCGAGGGGCTATCGATTGGTGTAATTTAGCGTCTACACACCTGTTAGGTATCGACCTTGAGAGGGATAAGCGCCAACCATTCCATAATATAGTGCGCTCACCTGAAGTATTGACCTACCTCGAAGCGCGGGATTTCGACAAGCCATTATGCATTGTATCGCCTTGTTCTTTAGACTTGCATCTAGAGCTTCAGGCAACCACTTTTCGTCAAAACTACACGCTTATTTTTGCTAGAAATATCACTGATGTATTTAAGCTAGAAACCATGCGTCGAGATTTTGCCGCGAATATTTCACATGAGCTACGAACACCATTAACCGTTATTAATGGCTATTTAGAGACCTTACGTGACCATAGTGATGACTTGCCTGACATGTGGCTCCGCGCTATTAGCCAAATGTTAGATCAATCCCATCGAATGGACTCAATGGTTGAAGACCTTATTTGGCTTTCACGACTTGAGGCATTACCCGTACAAGAAGATGACCTCGAGTTAGTTGACCTTGAAGGTATACTGAACAGTGTCGTTAATGATGCTTTGGTTTTAGCCGTCGATAAATCCATCCAAATTGATATTGCCATGGATCAATTTAATGCTTTGGATGTATCGCTCACAAAGCCTTTGCAAATTACCGGTTGCTATCTTGAATTACGGAGCGCCTTTGGCAATTTGGTTCAAAACGCCGTCAAATACACCCCGCAGAATGGTCAAATACAAGTGCAGTGTTTTCCTCGCCATGACAAGCTAGTCGTCCGCGTTGTTGACAATGGTGATGGCATCGACTCTTTGCATATTCCAAGGCTGACGGAGCGCTTTTATCGAGCAGATGCGAGCAGAACATCTTCGACCGGTGGAACGGGGCTTGGTCTTGCAATTGTTAAGCATATTCTGGCTCGACATGAGGCAGAGTTGGATATTAAAAGCGAAGTAGGCGTGGGAAGTCAGTTCTCTTGCCTTTTCCCGTTAGAGCAGCTCTATCGCTCGTAAGCTTCTGTTAATGAATTCGGTATGTCTCCCGATATATTCCTCAATACACCCCCTCAATATCTGCCTCTCAATATATGTTCCTCAATATAATCAGAGTTTTTATGATGGTTCTTTTTATTCGCAGGGTTTTTCTATGCTGGGCGCTTATAAGTTAACTCTTTAAGCTGTTGTTTTGTATTGGTTTTTTATGCTTTTTATTATTTTTTTTTCTTCTTAGGTATTTCATAAAAGTGTCATATTCTTTTCTTATGATGTGCTCATGTTGAAGCTTCAAGTGATTGATTAAACACTTAATACCAACTCTAGAAGCGCGCACTCATTTAAATTAACGCCTTATAGATGACCTTTGTCGAGGAAATGAAAATGAAAATAGCTTTTGTAGTTGCATCGATAGCACTGCTTGCCTCAATCAATACGCAGGCAGCCAGTAATCGTGATTATATTGAAATTGTTGGCTCTTCAACCGTTTATCCTTTCGCCATTGCTGTAGCTGAACGTTTCGGTAAGCGCTCTAAATTTAAAACACCAAAAATTGAATCAACCGGCTCTGGTGGTGGTTTAAAATTGTTCTGTAATGGGGTTGGTGTGGCACATCCTGATATGACAAATTCGTCGCGAAGAATTAAGCAAAAAGAATTTGAAATGTGTCAGAAAAACGGTGTTACTGATATTATAGAAGTGTTGATTGGCTTCGATGGTATTGCTTTTGCAAACTCAAAAAAATCTGAGCAGTTTTCGCTAACGCGTCGCGATATTTATCTAGCGCTGGCTAAAGATATTCCGAATCCCGATGGTTCAGAAACATTTATTGTTAATCCTCATAAAACTTGGAATGACGTTAATAGTGCGCTGCCTGCCACTGCAATAGAAGTGTTAGGTCCTCCGCCAACATCGGGTACACGTGATGCATTCGCTGAGCTAGCTTTAGAGGGTGGCTGTAAATCTTTCCCTTGGGTTAAAGCGTTTAAGAAGGTTGATAAAGGCGCCTATAAAGCCCGCTGCCACACTATACGAGAAGATGGTCCGTATATTGAAGCCGGTGAAAATGATAACCTTATCGTTAATAAGTTGAACGCAAACCCATCGGCTTTTGGTGTGTTTGGATACAGTTTCCTTGATCAGAATACGGATAAGGTACA
Source organism: Cellvibrionales bacterium (assembly GCA_018668095.1). Taxonomy (GTDB): domain Bacteria; phylum Pseudomonadota; class Gammaproteobacteria; order Pseudomonadales; family UBA7434; genus UBA7434. Next base: position 704 of record JABIQF010000247.1, on the reverse strand, counting down.
GGGCTCTTTAATCGAAGGTTTTGAACCAACATTTGATTCAATTGCAGAAGGTGATTACAGTATCTCACGCCCGTTATATTTCTATGTTAAAAAAGCGCATATTGGCGTTGTTCCTGGCATAGAAGGGTATTTACGAGAATTTACTTCAGAAGCCACTTGGGGTGATGAAGGTTATTTAACGGATCGCGGTATGATTCCATTAAATGACATAAAGCGTAAACAGATTGGTGATGCAGTAAGAAATCAAACGCCGTTAGCGCTATAGTTAATAGTTGATGCACTTGTATTACTTTTCAAGTAATGGGCATAGAGAGTGACTTATAAAGTCGCTCTCTTTTTTAGGTATTTTTTATTGTTAGGTTTTTTTTAATGGTCTCTGTTAGGCAGTATAATTTCCTCACATTAAATTTTTGGTTATCGATATAGCATGCCTTTTAATACGCTTTTTACTATATTTATCGTTGTCATTGCTTTCTGTTTCTTTGCCGGTCAGCGCAGAGCACTTAAGCTAAAGAGCGATGGTTCTTCATTGCATTCCTTGCCGTTTTATCATGGCACATGGCTAATTATTGTGGGTGTCTTGCCTGCACTTATCATTCTGCTTATTTGGTCTTTGGTAGAGAGCAGTATCATACGATCTGTTATTTTATCTGAGCTACCGGCTCATTTAATGCTTGTATCCACTGCAGAAAAATCACTTCTAT
>JABIQF010000209.1 GCA_018668095.1 Cellvibrionales bacterium | reverse complement strand
TTATACATTTAACGCTTTTTATCAATACAAAGAGTGAACGAAAAACATGTCAAAAATCCTTTATATCGGAGAAGATACTGCCTCTTACCACCTTTTTTTTAATGGTGCTAGTAGCGCCAATACGGTATCTTTTTTCAATTTAACCGATTTTAAAAACTTATCATTATCAGATCATGAAGTTGAACAAATCTCTTCAGCAGAACATATTATTTTTAGTCGTGATATTGACTGGAAAACACTTAAAATCGCCGATCGTATCGCTAAAAAAAATATCCCTTATTCCTATTATGCCGATGACAATTACTTTATCTTGAACAGAATTGTGCCCAGCAATAAGGTGAATACATTTTTATCTAGTGCAGATGCACTTATTTCAACGACCAACGCAATGAATGGCTTTTTCACAAGTATAGCTACAGATAATAATAAGCTTATTCAGCTCAACCTGGATGTTCACATCCCAGAGAGATCAAACCCTAAAAAAACGTTATCAAAACAAGTTCTCAATATTGGATTTTTAGGCACAGGGAAAAACTGGCTCTACCAAGATGTTTTAAAAGATTTATCCGATAACTTACTAGACTATGAACTGAATATTCATGCCCCTTTATCACTTTGTAAGCTATTACGAAAACAACCCATTGCCGATTCAATAACACTTATCGAATTCAAATTTATTAAAAACTATTCGCAATTCATTGACACTATCAAAACATTCGACTTAGATTTTATTCTGCAACCAGCAGATTTGACCGACCAAAACTACCACTTCAAAAACCTCAACTCTCTCCTTCTGCCTTATCACTGTAATTGCCTTACTCTTTTCTGTGATAGTCCGCCCTATAACAGTATTCAGCAAGAAGGCTTGGAAGAGTTACTAACTAAAAATAATGCCTTCAGTGAAAAGATAAATGCGCTTATTTCCAATAATGATAAACGCATCGCACTCACCGATGCACTTTTTTCTTTTGTGGAGAACAATTTCTCGGCCAATAACAATATTCAAAAGCTTAAGGAATCCTTGCGATTTAAAGAAAAGGGGGCTGATCGGTTTTCGCAAGAATTAAAACAACTTCGTTTCACTAAAATAGAAAAAACATATAACAAGTACAAGCGCTCAATTTACCGAAAGCTTATCGCATCATAAAATGTGCTCGCACAACTATTAATGCACGCTAAATCTTGAAACCTTCGGCATGATTTCTCGGCGCTGAACCCGTCCAAAAATTACTTTTAAATTAATAACCCCTAGTGCAAGCTGCGATCGCAACCGACGTAACTTAAAATATATTTTCGATGGGCCAATCATTTTTTGTTGATAGCGTGTATTAGCCAACGTTGACTGCGTTTGATGAGGTGACGCCATCTGGTAACGATCACAACAATCAAGCTGTATAGCGACTGCACAATCTACTTGCAACGCCCCGCCCATTCGCGTTCGACATATTTGCGCATCGGCTAATGCAAAGCCAGAGTTACGCTCCATCGCTAACAACCTTCGTGCGCCTTCTGGCCACAGTAAGTAAGCAGCCGCACCTGTACCGCCATAATATAAACGGCGCAATGTATAACCACAAATTTCACGCTCTATATTTTTTGAAACAACCTTCTTACGACTTCTTGTCTCAAGATTAATATAATTTACCGACATTTCTGACATTTCATTTAATAACTGAGGTAAATCATCACAGACATAGGCATCATCTTCTAGAATAAGTGCCGGCTGATTTTCATCAATCACTCGCTGCCATAAAGATTGATGACTAAGATAGCAACTCACTTCAGCACGACTGAGTGGTCGCTCCCAATCAAATGCAACTCGCTGGTAATAGCTTTCGCTAACGTCAGCTACCGTTACTGCATTAACAGTTTCAAAATTTAATCCTAATTTCAAAAATTGTTTTTCTTGAAATGCTGCTCGCTCATGGGCGGTAGCTAAATTAATTATATAAATATTCATTTACCACCAACCCGTTCGATTTCGATGATGACAATCTCTAAATCGCTTATAAATATTATCGCTGTCTTGTAGACGTGAAAAAACTGTTGCAAATATTTTGGCGGTTATTAACGTATCGCCTTCCTTTGATATAAAATCATCAAGTCGCCAGCGAAAATTTCTCAAGGTGTCATCGGTACCTGCTGCGAAAGCGGAAGTGCCATCCCACAGTGGATATCGATTTTTCTGCAAGTCATATTGTTTTATATTATCAGCATCAACGCCTTTCCCCTCTGTTATTAATTTTTCTGTTTCACACAGTTTGACGGTATTGACCAACGACGTTGCAGCAAGTGCACAAGCGCGCTCAGTTGGATTGTTACTATAATCGGCGTAAGTGTCTGCTGCAGCAATAAGCCATCGCGTATTTAACGTCGCCAATAAAAACTCATCAAATTTTTTCCATAAATCTTCGAGATGAGTAAAATTGCTTTTGACATTAATTTCTCGCCGGATCAACACCAGCAATGTGGCATGGTAATGACATAATTCAGACTGCCCAACAAATTCTTTTTTAAGATTTTCAATATGCGCCTCAATACTGACTTCAGACCCATGCGTATACTGTAAATCTGCTTCATCAACAATGGTATTTTTTAGGGTCAATAAATCGCGCCCATGCATATTCTCTACGACCTTACTCGCGCCAAAACGACGCTGATGACGAGAAAATGAAAACCACTTTTCAAATGTTGATTTTTTTCTTTTCATAAAAAATTGGCCTTTCAGCTAACCCTTTTACTTTTGCATGCTTCGCTTAAAATATCGTTGCGCATTCTACCATAAAGTCTTTTGCTCTCTTCTTTTGTCTTCGTTAACAATGAAAGCTATCTTGCTGACTTTAATCACATTCCTATGAGTTCCTATCTCGACCTTTTTTTGAGACACTGACCATTCACTATTGTCCATGCTGTTTTTTTATGTCTTTAATCATATTTTCTTAAATTTCTGTCTTATTATTTTATTAACCGCCTTATTTTATTAAAAATAGTTACTGCCTATGCCAATGTCACCGCCCTCAGCGAATCCTATTGCCACCACTGAATTGATTTTAGGTAATTCAAATAAACGCTTCTCTGGCGTAACATCAACCATGCTGCAAGTTCTCAGCCGACAGAAATCTCTCGTATCTGTCGCCGTTTTAGGTGATCATTTTTTACCCTCTGAAATGTCTAGCATCAGCTTTTTAACCTTGGCTAAATATGCTCGCGTTCCTCTCGCTGATGGTCGACACAGGGTGTTTCATGCCCGACGTAATAACGAAATGATTCAGGCGCTAATTCTCAAAACGCTATTTCGCGCAAAGCTAAAAATTGTCTTTACCTCAACGGCACAGCGGCACCACACGCGGTTTACGCGCTGGCTTATTAAGCAAATGGACGGCATTGTTTCCACCTGTGCTGCTGCGGCCCATTACCTTCAAAGCCCTCCCAATATTATTGTGCCTCATGGGATTGATTCAACCATTTACCATCCCACGGCTAATAAAGAAGAGAGCTGGTCACAATGGGGGTTGCCGGGTAAATATGGCATTGGTATTTTCGGCCGCATTCGCAAACAAAAAGGTTTAGACCGCTTAATCGATGCCGCCCTACCGCTGCTCAAACAATACCCCGACTTCACTATTGTCATTACTGGGCAAGTACAGAGCAAAGACCAAGCCTATTTTGATACTCAAATGGCTAAAGTCACAGATGCTGGGTTACAGAAGCAAGTAGTTTATTTAGGTGAATTGCCTTTTGCTCAAATTCCCTCACTCATTCGCTCTATGAGCATTGTCGCAGCATTAAGCCGCAATGAAGGCTTTGGACTCACCGTTTTAGAGGCCATGGCCAGTGGTGTAGCGGTTCTAACCAGTGATGCTGGCGCTTGGCCTGAAATTGTTCGTGAAGGCATTGACGGTCACACGGTAGCCAGCGAAAATATGATGGACTTGTCAGCTACGCTTGCGAATATGCTCGCTTCCCCAGAGTCGCTTATCAGTATGGGCCAACAAGGAAGACAGCGTATTGAGCAGCATTTCACCATAGAACGCGAAGCCGAAAGTCTGGTTAACTATTTTAAAACGCTTAATTTTTAAAGAGGCGACTGCCCGCATTGAAAACCACCATCGACCCATC
>JABIQF010000148.1 GCA_018668095.1 Cellvibrionales bacterium | reverse complement strand
TGCGCGCACTAAAGCCTGATGTTCCCATGTCCATGCACTTTCTTGCTGGTAGCGCTTAAAGGCATCAAAACCGGACACTAATAAACCTGATGCGCCCGATGGCCGCAAACGCATATCCACCTCATAAAGCGCGCCACTTATCGTCTGCGCCGTTAGAACATGAATGATTTTTTGACCCAGTCGCGTAAAAAATACCGAATGGGTAATCGCTTTTTGATTCTCTCCCGCTAAGGTTTCTGCTTGACTGTCCACATCATGAATAAAAACCAAATCCAAATCTGAAGCCGGTCCTAATTCAATACCACCCAACTTTCCATAGCCAACAATAATAAAATGCCGACTACCTTCAATCACTCCGCCCTCTAATCCTTTTTCAGTATTTGGCATGCCATGCTTTTCTACCATTGCCTGCCATGCAATTTCTAATACGGCTTGCAAAATAACTTCAGCTAAAAAAGTGAGGTAATCGGATATTTTCATTAATGGTAAAGCGCCGCTTATTTGGCAAGCGGCAACACGCAAACCATGCGCTAATTTAAAATGACGCAAAACATCCATAGCCGTTTCTAAATCATCATTTTGTACGCGTAATAATTGCTGTCGTAATTGATCTGCTAATTCAGCACCTGATGGCACAACATATAAATTACGATGATCAAGCAGCTCATCAAGCAATGAAGGGTATCTAGCTAACTGATCAGAAATCCATTTGCTGGCATAACATAACGACACTAACTGCTTAAGCGCCTTGGGTGTCTCAATTAATAATGCAAGATAAGCCGTACGCCGTAACACCGATTCAACAAATGGCATAACGCGTTGCAATGCAATGAATGGCTCATCAACTTGATTGCACAAATACAACAATAATGGCATTAATTTATCTAAACGATCACGACCCTGATTTTCCATGCTTAGTAATTTACGACTGGATCTAAAATTAGCTAATAATTTTATTTGCTCGGGATCGAGGGCTATTAATTCATTTTTATATTGATCATCACCGTCAGTATGTGCAGAAATCCCATCAGCCATCGGATCGATGACATCAAGGTTATCTGACAACCAAAACCATCGCCAAAAAATTAACGACTCAGCTTTCTCATCATCTTCTGCCAATGTGTCTTCATCATTGGTAACAATAGAAGCAAAGACTTCACTAACATTGTCTCGATGCTGCTGCAAAGTCTGACCAAAACTTTCGATGCTGTCGCAATTTAACGCAAATGCTAGCCGCTGAAGCGCGAGAGAATCATCGGGAAGATTTTGGGTTTGCTCGTCACGCCAGCCTTGCAATGCATGCTCAGTGTCCCGTAAAAAATGATAGGCTGCAGAAAGTTTTTTCACCTCTACAACAGACAAGCAATCTGTTTTATTTAACAGCGGCAGCATTTTTAATAAGTTAGGCTGCTGAAAATCAGTGAGTCTTCCACCATGAATTAATTGGAATGACTGAACAATAAATTCAATTTCTCGAATGCCACCTGCGCCTAACTTAATATTTTTTGATAAATTCTGCCGTTTAACTTGCTGCTCAATGAGTTTTTTCATATCGCGCAGCGCATCAATCGCACCAAAGTCTAAATACCGGCGATAAACAAACGGTTTTAGGCTTGTCATTAGCTGTTGACCTGATGCAATATCGCCTGCAACAACGCGCGCCTTCACCATGGCATAACGCTCCCACTCGCGTCCATGCTGCTGGTAGTAATCTTCCATAGCATCAAAACTTAATGCTAATGGCCCGCTCTGCCCATTTGGACGCAAACGCATATCAACACGAAAAACAAAACCATCAACTGTGCGGCTATCAATAACACGAATTAACATTTTACCTAAGCGAGTAAAAAATTCCTGATTGCTAATAGACTGACTTGTATTATTCGTCTCACCCGATTCAGGAAAGGCAAAAATCAAATCAATATCAGAGGATAAATTTAATTCATAGGCGCCGAGCTTACCCATACCCATCACGATTAATTGCTGAGGTAACTGACTATCTCTTCCAATCGGCTGTCCATATTGCTTAACCATATGAGCATGTATAACGTTAAGCGCTTCATTAATGCACCCCCCAGCCAACAATGATAAATCCAATGTTGTCTCTTCCATATTCGACAAGCGGTTAAGGTCTCGCCAAATAATACGCTGCATTTCGCGCTGCCGATAACATCGTAATAATGGCAGCAAATCTTCTTCTACCTTATCACCGACTTCAGCAATAATTTTATTACGCAACTGATCTGTATATACCGATGAGAATTCATCTGAGTGTGGACTCAGCCGGTCTCTCAACAAGTGATCCGCCAATAAATGGTCCGGCAATGAATGGTATGAGCGCTGTAAATCACCGCTATCAATAAGGGCTAAAAATGCTTTTGCATCACGGCAATGGTGATCGAGTGAAAACTCACTCGCAAGCCAACACTTACTCAGCTGCTTAGCGAGATTAGCCTGCTCGTATAGATGACTCAACAAATCATAGCCAACCGTAAGATCCTCACACGCTTCGGCAAAGCGCATGCATGCATGTGTCAACGGATCAATAAATTCTTCAGGTGCGTGATTACGCAATTCGGCGAGTAATTTAGTGGCTAAATGCTGCGATGATTGCTCAGATTTTGATGACACGCTGAAATCCCAAATAATCTATAAAAAGAGAATCTAAAAATATTCAGCCTATGATAAAGCAATTACATCAAAAATATTATTTTTCTGCTGCTGGAGTGATATGTAATATTTCTTCTGCCGTGGTTAAACCTGCTGAAATTTTTTGCGCGCCCGATAACCGCAATGTTCTCATCCCTTCACGCATTCCCTGCTGGCGCAAGTCGGCAATGTCACAGTCTTCTTTGACCATACGGTTTATATCAGATGTTAAAGGCAGTATCTCATAAATACCCTGTCGTCCTAAATAACCCATATTTCGGCAAGATAAACAGCCTTCAGCTTTAAACACTTTTTCTGGCTTGGCGACCTTCCAGGGCTGTGTTAAATCTTGCCATATTTCATTGTCGACTTCGGTTTCTGACTTGCAGTGAGGGCACAGTGTGCGCACTAAACGTTGCGCCATAATGCCTATCACCGTTGCACGTATTAAGTATGACGGCACACCCAACTCTAACAATCTTGATATGGCGCTGGGTGCATCATTAGTATGAATCGTTGATATCACCAAGTGGCCAGTTAATGCAGCTTGAACCGCCATTTCAGCCGTCTCAGGATCACGTATTTCACCAATCATAATAATATCTGGGTCTTGCCGCATTAATGCGCGCACACCACTAGCAAACGAT
>JABIQF010000007.1 GCA_018668095.1 Cellvibrionales bacterium | reverse complement strand
TTTTGGTGAGCAGCGTTTTGGTAAAAGTAATTTGCCTAAAGCGCGTGCTTTGTTTTCTGCCAATAAGCGCATGCCGCGAGAGCAGCGCAGTTTGTGTTTATCGGCTGCACGGTCTTATTTGTTTAATCGCGTATTAGATGCGCGTATTGCGGCTAGTAACTGGTCTACTTATGTCGATGGTGATGTACTGATGCTGGACGGTAGCCGCAGTCGTTTTGTATTGGATGCTGAAGGTGATTCGGTTGCTGGCTCTAGCGAAAAAATGGCGGCTGAAATTGAGCAGCGTTTAGCGCAGGGTGATATTCATATCTCGGGGCCAATGTGCGGTCGAGGATGTTCCGGGGTTACTGCTGCAGCCGAGCAGTTAGAAGCGGCTGCTATTAGCGATGAGATTGCTTTAGTTGAAGGGCTTGATCGACAGGGTGTTGATGTGGCGCGCCGGCCTTTACGGTGTTTTCCTAAACATTTTGAATGGCAATTGGAGGATGAAAAATGTCATTTATCCTTTATACTGCCGACCGGAAGTTATGCCACCGTTTTAATTCGAGAGTTGGTAGAGTGCTTGTAGGTGTTAATGTAAGTATTGATGTAAGTATTGATGTAAGTATTGACGCAAGTATTAAACAGTGTTGAGCGTTATTTTTTAGAGCAGCTATTAAAGTCATGATTAGAAAATCCTTAATGAGTAAATATCGCTATGCAGCTTAATGAGCATGTAGGCATTGGCATGACTTCGCAGCGCACCCGTGATCGCTTGGTGGCTAGGCTGTCTGATCAAGGCATAGATAATATAGCGGTATTAGATGTTATGCGTAGCACACCGCGGCATGTCTTTATTGATGAGGCTTTGTCGCATCGTGCCTATGAAGACGCTGCCTTACCGATTGGCCAAGGGCAAACGATTTCTCAGCCATTTATTGTTGCGCTAATGACACAGGTTTTGCTGTCTCATGGCAATCTAGATTCCGTATTAGAAGTGGGCACTGGCTGTGGTTACCAAACGGCAGTGTTATCTCAATTAGTTAAGCGTGTTTGCACCATGGAGCGTATTGGTTCTTTGCAAGATGGTGCCGAGCAGCGATTAAGACAGTTAGGTTTGCGTAATATTGAATATCGCCACGGCGATGGCTACGTTGGTTGGAAGGCGCGCGCGCCGTTTGACGGCATTATTATTACTGCCGCGCCGCGTGAAATTCCTAAAATGTTATTGGCGCAGTTGGCGCTGGGCGGTAAGATGGTTTTGCCTGTAGGTGAAGATGGTAATCAGGCGCTTCAGGTCATTACTAAAACCGCTGAAGGCTTTGAAACTGAGCCTCTTATTCCGGTGAGGTTTGTGCCGCTACAAAGTGGTATTTTAGCTTAGCCAGCATTCTCTAAGAGTAGTGATTTAAAAGCATTAGCTGCATTCGATTTTTGTCGTCCCCGGTATTCGATAATGCCGAGCTGCCTTTCTATATAAACGTCGGGTATATGGATTTGTTCTAACGATCCAATCATGGTTTTTGGTAGTACGCTCCAGCCTAATCCAATCGATACCATCATTTTTATTGTTTCAAGATAATTAGTTGTCATTGAGGTATCTAGCGCGACGCCTTGTCGTTCAAATAATTGGTTAACAATTTTTCCTGTATAGGTGTTTTCGCCGGGATGAATAGCATCCATAGTGCTGAGTTCTTCTAGGCTAACATTGTCACGAAGATGCAGCGGATGTTCGGGGCTACAAACAAAGACGAGTGGGTCATGCCAGAGTGGTGTAGCAATAATGTCAGCTCTGGGCTCTGGTGAGAGTGTAATAACGGCTAGTTCTGATGTGCCGTCTAATACTTTTGTGTAGCCATCTTCTGAATCAACAAAGTTGATATCTAGGTTCACCTTGGGTTGCTCATTGGAATAGCGCTTTAAATAAGGGGGTAGTCGATGCAGGCCAATATGGTGACTAAAAGCGATGGCGAGCTTGCCGCTAATATCGCCGCCTAAATCGCTAACGGCTTGCTGGGCATCTTTGAGTGATTGCAAAATAGCATGAGCTCGAGGTAGCAGTGCGCGGCCAGCTTCGGTTAAAAAGACCTTTTTGCGAATGCGATCGAACACCGGTGTGTTGAGCTGGCTCTCGAGTAGCGCAATACGTTTACTCACCGCTGGCTGTGTGAGAAATAATCGATCGGCTGCGGATGAGAAGGAGCCGGTCTCAGCAACGGCAATAAAGGCGGTAAGTGCTTGAATATCAAGGGAAGACATAATTATCTCAACCGATAATGGTTAATCTATTCCTTAAAGGAATCTAATTGATAAATAATATGAATTTTATTTATCAATGACAAGGGTTATTCTTACAACAATCGACTCCTTCCTTTAATGAGGAGCTATTTTGGTTTACAGCACAGAGGCAATGAACATGGCAGGTAAGACGCTTTACGATAAGCTTTGGGACCAGCATTTGGTTAAACAACGCGATGATGGCACGGCTTTGATTTATATTGATCGCCATTTGATTCACGAAGTTACATCACCTCAAGCCTTTGAAGGCTTACGCATTGCGGGCCGCAAACCTTGGCGCACATCAGCCAATATTGCGACGCCGGATCATAATGTACCGACTACGACCGTTGAGCGTCTTGAAGGTATTGCAGGCATCGCTGATGAAATTTCTAAAATACAGATTCAGACCTTAGATGATAACTGTGATGAGTTAGGCATTACCGAATTTAAAATTAACGATGTGCGTCAAGGTATTGTGCATGTTGTTGGTCCTGAGCAGGGTGCAACCTTGCCGGGCATGACAGTGGTTTGTGGTGATTCGCATACTTCAACTCACGGTGCTTTGGGTGCATTGGCACACGGTATAGGCACTTCTGAAGTTGAGCATGTATTGGCGACACAGTGTTTGTTACAGCGCAAAATGAAAAATATGTTAGTGCGCATTGATGGCGAATTACGTTTAGGCGTTACAGCAAAAGATTTAGTCTTAGCGATTATTGGTGAAATCGGCACTGCCGGTGGTACGGGTTATGCGTTGGAGTTTGGCGGCGATGCGATTAAAGCGTTGTCAGTCGAAGGTCGTATGACGGTTTGTAATATGGCGATTGAAGCGGGTGCTCGCGCCGGCATGATTGCGGTTGATCAAAAAACTATTGATTACTGTAAAGGACGTCCAATGTCACCTAAGGGTGCTGATTGGGATCTTGCCGCAGAATCATGGTTAGATTTAGTCAGTGATGATGATGCGGTATTTGATCATGTTGTTGTTATGCAAGCGGCTGATATTGCGCCACAAGTTACTTGGGGTTCTTCACCAGAAATGGTTGCCTCTATTACTGATCGTGTGCCTGTGCCAGCTGATGAAGCTGATCCTACACGTCGTCAATCGATTGAGCGCGCATTGCAATATATGGGTTTAAACGGCGGTCAGTTAATTAAAGATATTCCTTTAGATAAAGTATTTATTGGGTCTTGTACTAACAGCCGAATCGAAGATTTACGTGCTGCTGCTGAAGTTGTGCAAGGTCAGCAAGTATCGAACAAAATTAAATTGGCGATGGTAGTGCCAGGTTCTGGCTTAGTGCAAAAACAAGCCGAAAGCGAAGGCTTGCATACTATTTTTACTGATGCTGGTTTTGAGTGGCGCGAGCCAGGTTGTTCAATGTGTTTAGCGATGAACGCCGATAAATTGGAAGAGGGCGAGCACTGTGCATCGACTTCTAACCGTAACTTCGAGGGGCGCCAAGGTTTTGGTGGTCGTTCACATTTAGTTAGTCCAGCAATGGCCGCAGCGGCAGCGATTGCCGGACGCTTTGTTGATGTACGTGAAATGGGAGAAGGCTAAGACATGAAAGCATTTACTCAACATGAAGGTATTGTTATGCCGCTTGATCGCGCTAACGTTGATACCGATATGATTATTCCTAAGCAATTTTTAAAATCAATTAAGCGTTCGGGTTTTGGCCCTTACTTATTTGACGAGCTGCGCTACCTTGATAAAGGCGAGCCTGATATGGATTGCACTTCGCGTCCATTAAATAACGATTTCTCGTTGAATCAGCCGCGTTATAAAGAAGCTAGCGTTTTATTGTCACGCCAAAACTTTGGTTGTGGTTCAAGCCGTGAGCACGCGCCATGGGCATTAGAAGATTACGGTTTTTATTGTTTAATCGCGCCAAGCTTTGCGGATATCTTTTTTAATAACTGTTTTAAAAATGGCATTCTTCCTATTGAGTTGGACGAAGCAATTATCGATCAGCTATTTGCGAACGTTGAAGCCAATGAAGGGTATTCATTAGCGGTTGATCTTGACTCGCAGAAAATCACTTTGGCTGATGGCACGACCATTGATTTTGAAGTCGATGGCTTTCGAAAGCATTGTTTGTTAAATGGTCTTGATGATATTGCATTAACACTAGAAAGCTCAGATGCCATAGCGGCGTTTGAAGAAGGGCATAAGAAAGTAGCGCCTTGGTTGTTCGTATAGTTGTTAGTGTAGCCATACTGTTTTTATTTGGAGTAATTGAGAATGTCCAGAACATTTGATGTTGTCGTGATGGGCGCCACCGGCGCTGTTGGTCAGGCAATGATAGAGATTTTAGAGCAGCGAGAATTCCCTGTAGGTACGCTTTATCCTTTGGCGAGTGAGCGTTCAGCAGGTAAGCGTATTCAGTTTAGAGGCAAGTCGGTTAAAGTTGAAAACTTGGTTGATTTTGATTTTTCTAAAGCGCAGATTGGTTTGTTTTCTGCTGGTGGCAGCTTGTCGGCGGAGTATGCGCCTATTGCAGCTGATGCCGGTTGTATTGTCATCGATAACACTTCGCACTTTCGTTACGACGATGATATTCCATTAGTTGTTCCCGAGGTGAATGCTGATGCGATCGCTGATTACCGCAATCGCAATATTATTGCGAATCCGAATTGCTCAACGATTCAGATGTTAGTTGCTTTAAAGCCCATTTATGATGCAGTGGGTATTACGCGAATTAATGTTGCAACCTATCAAGCAGTTTCGGGTACAGGCAAAGATGCGATTGAAGAGTTGGCTGGTCAGACAGCACGCTTACTTAATGGTCAGCCTGCTGAAACAAAGGTTTATCCTAAGCAAATTGCTTTTAATGTTCTTCCGCATATCGATGTGTTTCTTGATAATGGCTATACCAAAGAAGAGATGAAAATGGTTTGGGAGACGCAAAAAATCTTTGCTGATGCCAATATCCAAGTGAATCCAACTTGTGTTCGAGTGCCGGTTTTCTTTGGTCACTCTGAAGCGGTGCACATTGAAACTGAGCAAAAAATCAGTGCTGAGCAAGCGCGCGAGTTACTTGAGAATGCGCCGGGTATTGAAGTAATTGATGATCATGTCGATGGCGGTTATCCAACACCGGTTAGTGAGGGTGCAGGTACCGATCCTACTTATGTCGGTCGTATCCGTGAAGATATTTCACACCCTAACGGTCTTGATATGTGGATTGTGTCGGATAACGTTAGAAAAGGTGCGGCATTAAACAGTATTCAAATTGCTGAGTGCTTAATAAAAGATCATTTGTAGGGCTTCTTTCTACCAATTAGGGCTGATTTGACTGGCATAGCGTGAGTTGATCGGCCTTTTTTGTTTGATGTTTAAGCGTTGGCCTGTTTAATAAAAAATATTCTATTATCGACTTTCTTTTTCATATTTCCTGTCTACACTTAAGTTAAGTATTTCTGTTGGCGGGAAATGTGAATAAGGGTTTATACCAGGTGTCTCCTACTAGTGGTGTGGAGGCGAAGCCATTATTCACATTTTCGTCAACCGAAGTATGCTTAACATTTCCCCGCATCATTTCGTATTTCCTCGACTGTTTCTAGTTAGCTGTAAAATTCTGAGAACCAATTAACGTATCATCATGGTCTGGCTTCGCTATTGGATTCTATTTGCTATAAATACTATGAGCCGTATTCTATTGCATGATTTAAGCATTGGCTCAAAACCTATCCTTTCTTTTGTTGTCTCAATGAAGGATTTTCGGTTTCATAATTAATATACTCTTTCGATTTTGTTCGACTTACGTTCGATTTGGCAACAGGATTCCAGATGATGAAAAGCAAGCTTGCTACAGCAATTGCATTGGTAGGTTTAATGCATTCCTCAGTTCTATTCGCATTAGGGCTAGGTGATATTAAGGTCTCCTCAGCAGTTAATGAGCGTTTAGATGCTGAGATACCACTGGTTAATGCCGAAGGACTCGATGCCTCACAGATATTAGTATCGTTAGCGTCTAAAGCCGATTTTGCGAGGGCAGAGGTCGATCGAGATTATTTTTTATCGAGCTTAGAATTTACTGTTGAGCGTGGTGAATCCGGCACGCCTATTTTGCGATTACAGACCCCCGATGTGGTGTTAGAGCCCTATCTCAATTTTCTTGTCGAACTGCGCTGGCCAAAAGGGCGTTTACTGCGCGAATACACCGTGTTGCTCGACTTACCTAATTATTCTGCTGCACCGGCTCGAATCATTTCGCCAGCGGCTGCTTCTGTTCCGCCCGATAGAGAAAAAACTAAGCCCTTTGTAAGATCATTTGTCCCTGCCAGTAAGGCGCCGTCTGCCGCGCCATCATCAAGTAGTCGATCAACGAACGATAAGGCTGATTCTCAAGCTGAATCAGCGATTACTGTGCGTGCTAATGAAACCTTGTGGAGTATTGCGAAGCGGGTGAGAGAAGAGGGAGCCTCCATTAATCAAACGATGTTGGCTTTACAAGATATTAATCCTAATGCCTTTATCAACAATAATATTAACCTGTTGAAAAAAGGCGCTGTTTTGCGTTTACCTCTAGGTATGTCGGCTAATCGTGTCAACGAGCAAGCAGCACAGCAATCGATTGCAGAGCAGCAATCAGATTGGCAGAGCGGCATCAATACCGATTTAAATCCGACATTAGATGCGCGCGAGTCGACCCAGACTTTGGCTTCGTCGCCTGAGGCTTCAGAGGGTCATTTACAGTTGGCAACAGTGGGTGATTCGTCATCATCTAATGTATTAATCAATAATGATTCAGATGCTAATGGTGTTGCTGAGAATGCATCGGGTCAAGCTGGTAATGTAGAGATTGATCGACTGCGTAACGAGCTAGCCATCAGTTTAGAAAACCTTGATCGTGCTGCGGTTGAAAATACCACCATGGATACGCGCTTAGCGGCTATGGAGTCGCAGCTAGGTGACCTTGAGCAATTGGTGTCATTAAAGGATCAAGAGTTGGCATCGATGCGGGTGGCAATTGAAGAGAGAAAAGCCATCTTAGAAGACGCGGCGCCCAATGCCGAGTCTTTAAATGCAGGCGCGCTCGATACGGCGCAAGATACACCAAAGACCAATGCGCCAGCTGTTGAGGTTGGGCGCTTAGAAGCGATGGCGAATGCATTATCAATTAGCGTTGAGTGGTTAGTCGGTATTAGCATTGCTTTTGTTGCTGCGGTTATTACTATTTTCATGTGGTTTTTTGCACGTCGCGAAGATGCCTATGAGGCAACTGTTTTTGAGCGAGTAGAGCCGCTTGCCGATGAAGATGAAAATGAGAGCTTCGATGAGGATTATGAGGCTGAAGAAGAAAGTGTGGATGTGGCTGTTGGTGAAAATGGTGATGTAGATTTAGATAGCCTTGATTTAGATAGTCATGATTTAGACGACAGTGATATTGATGAGTCAATCATCACTGCAGCTAGCGAAAGAGAGGCTGATGCGTTTAATGATGATTTCGATGGTAATGTGACAGCGATCGATAAAGCGGGTGAAGATTTCGATACGGAGCGTGATGTTATTGCCGAGGCGGATATTTATTTAGCCTATGGTCGGTATGAGCAAGCGCGAGAAATGTTAGATGGCGCGATTGAAGATGAGTCTGAGCGAATTGATTTACAGCTTAAGCGACTTGAATTATTTGTTGCTCAGCAGAGTCCTGATTTATTCCGTAATGCTTGTCAGGTATTGTTAGCTATAGATCCAAATGTCAATGTTGCTGCTGAAGCGTTGTTGAAAGATGTTGAGAATATTTCTGATTGGTGGCCTGAAGATACGGTTTCATCGCCCACAGACGAGCTTCTTGAGAGTTATACGCATGATGACGCGCTTGCCGACAGTGTTGAAGATGAAGAAGGTAAGGCCGATTTTGGTTTGCAGTTGGCTTATGATGCGGACAGTGAGGGTAAGCCTGCTGAGGCGGTTGAGCCTGCACGAGAGAATGATGAGGTAGGCACTAAGTTGGATTTGGCAAGGGCTTATATTGATATGGGTGATTTGGAGGGTGCTCGTGAGATTCTTGATGAGGTGATGTCTGAGGGTAGTGATGAGCAACGTGATTTAGCGAATTCTATGATGGGGAAATTTGCTTCATAGGATTTTTTCCATATTGATAAAGAGCCTGGTTTTTTAACTGGGCTTTTTTTTGCCTTGAGAGTTAGGGGTTGTTATGGGTTTGAGTTTTTAAGGTCAAGGGCGTCGGGGTGGGCAGGCAGTCGAAGACCAGATCTTTAAACGTTTTCTAAAAGTGTTTTTATATACTGATTGTTTACTTTGTTTGTTTGAGTTTTAAAGTCAAGGGCGTCGGGGGTGGCCCGACAGCCAGTCACTTTTTTTCTACAGCAAAAAAAGTAACCAAAAAATGCCGTAAGCTTAACGGCGAAGCTTAACCTCGACGGGTGCATCTCGCAGTGTTTTCTG
>JABIQF010000008.1 GCA_018668095.1 Cellvibrionales bacterium | reverse complement strand
CCTATACCGCTTGGCGATAAACCCTCTGAAACTGCTGGACAAAAAACACTGCGAGATGCACCCGTCGTGGTCAAGCTTCGCCGTAAGGTTGCGGCATTTTTGGTTACTTTTTTTGCTGTAGTACAGCGAAGTTTACGCAGCGCCTGAGGGGCGACCCGTAGGGTGAGCGAAGCGAATCAAAAAGTGACTGGCATGTCGGGCCACCCCCGACGCTCTTGAACTTAAAATTTAAAACTTAAAAAGCATGCAAAAAAAATCTGGAATCAAGAGTTGCCTCCTATAATTCCAGATTCAAAAATCAATCCAAAAAACTCAACCCCTAAAGCGAAGCCGCCAACTCAGCCCCCTGCTTAATCGCCCGCTTAGCATCAAGCCCCGCAGCAATATTCGCACCACCAATCAACGTATACGGCACAGACAAACCTTCCGTCAACTCCTGCAAAGGCTCCTGCCCCGCACAAATAACGATAGTATCAACTGCCAACACACTGTCTGTACTCGCCTCAGAATCTGCAGCACTATTACGCAAATGCAAACCCTCATCATCAATCGACAAATACTCAAGACCATTCATCATCTTCACACCATGACGAAGCAATTCAGAGCGATGAATCCAACCCGTAGTCTTTCCTAAATCAGCACCCACCTTACCCACCTTACGCTGCAACAAAAACAACTCACGGTCGGCAGAAAGCTGAACCTTACCTTTACCCATTAAACTGCCCGGCTGAACCAACTCTCTATCAATGCCCCAACTGGCTGTAAAGTCCTCAACTGATTGCTGCTCTGGCGCTACATCAACGCTTCTCGACGCATTGTTGTCATGCAACAAATATTCAGCAACATCAAAACCAATACCGCCAGCACCAATAATAGCGACTCGTTTACCGACGGGCTTTTTATCACGCAATACATCTAAATAACTTAAAACGTTAGGTCTGTCATTACCCGCTATATTCAACGTACGTGGCACAACACCCGTCGCTAATACAACATGATCAAAACCAGCTTGATTCAGCTGCTCACTGTCTACACGCGTATTTAAGTGCAACTCAACACCCGTCAATTCAATTTGACGATTGTAATAACGAAGCGTTTCATAAAACTCTTCTTTACCCGGAATCTGTTTAGCAATATTAAACTGCCCACCAATTTTATCTGCTGCATCAAACAGACTGACTTTATGACCTCTTGAGGCCGCTTCAGTCGCAAACGATAAGCCCGCTGGACCCGCACCAATAACAGCAATTTTTAAAGCGCTGCTAGCATCATGAATCGTTAAGGTTTTTATATGCTCGGTTTCACGACATGCCCAAGGGTTTACCAAGCAACTCGCTTCTTTACCTTCAAAGAGATGATCTAAGCAAGCCTGATTACAACCAATACAGGTATTAATTTCATCGGCTCGATTTTCGCTCGCCTTATTGACAAACTCAGGATCGGCCAAGAATGGGCGCGCCATTGAAATCATATCGGCATCACCCCGTTTAAGCACACGCTCTGCTTCTTCAGGCGAGTTAATACGGTTAGACGTAATGACAGGAATATTCGCCTGCGCTTTAAACTTGGCACTTACCCAAGTAAAAGCAGAACGTGGTACTGAAGTCGCAATAGTGGGAATACGCGCTTCATGCCAACCGATACCCGTATTAATAATATTGGCTCCGGCTTTTTCTATTGCCGCACCAACCACTAACACTTCACTAAAGGGGCTACCATCTTCAACCAAATCGAGCATCGATAAGCGGTAAATAATAATGAAGTCTTCACCTACATTTTCACGAATACCTTCAACCACACTCACAGGAAGACGCATACGATTTTCTAAGCTACCGCCCCACTGATCGGTTCGATGATTAGTTCTTGGTGCTAAAAATTCATTAATAAAATAGCCCTCTGAACCCATCACCTCTACACCGTCATAACCCGCACGTTTGGCAAAGGCTGCCGCTTTAATAAAGTTATTAATTTCACCTAACACACCTTCATGGGTGAGCTCTTCTGGCGTGTAAGGAGAAATAGGTGCAGCGATAGGTGATGGAGCAACACATTTAGGATTAAAGGCATAACGGCCTTCATGCAAAATTTGCATGCAGATTTTGCCGCCTTCTTTATGAACGGCATCGGTAATAAGACGGTGGTTCGCTTCCATTTCTGGCGTTTCTAACGAATGCGTCATATGTAAGCTGCCACTTTCAGGGTTTGGCATAATACCGCCAGTGACAATAAGACCAACACCGCCACGAGCACGAGCGCCATAATAAGCCGCGGCTCGCTCAAAGCCTTTTTCGGCTTCTTCTAAGCCGGTATGCATAGAACCCATGATGACGCGGTTTTTTAACTGGGTAAAACCAAGATCTAATGGTTGAAATAAAAGTGGATAAGATGACATTCATTAACCCCAAACAGACACGTTGTTATAGTTATAGTAGTAGTTAGATTTATATTAAGCACTTATCATTAAATAAATAGATATAGCATGTAAATAGCATCGTAAACCCTTATTTAATGCTAGATAAAGAGCCCTGTCCATTACTTAATGGTTAGACTCTTCGGTAACACTTAAACAAAGGTTTTTTAAAGCCGTGAAGTGAGTATAAGCATGGTGATTATCCGCCAAATTTTGATAACTAATTTGAACGATAAGCAAGCAATTCGATGCTCAAACTGACATTTCAGGGACATACTCAGGGATAACAAGCTCACCAGCGGTTAGCTGAATAATCTCCTCAACGCTCACCCCTGGAGCACGCTCACGTAATATAAACTTGCCGTCTTCTATATCAAGCAAAGCCAAATCAGTTAACACGCGCTTAATACAACCTTTACCCGTTAACGGCAGCGTACATTCAGCAAGCAACTTCGAATCTCCAAACTTAGACGCATGCGTCATCGTGACAATAATATTATCGGCACCGGCGACTAAATCCATGGCTCCACCCATACCTTTAATTAGCTTGCCAGGAATCATATAAGAGGCAATATTGCCCTGGCAGTCCACCTCAAAGGCCCCCAACACGGTAAGATCAACATGCCCGCCCCGAATCATGGCAAAGGAATCGGCCGACGAAAATAAAGAGGCGCCTTCGGCAAGCGTCACTGTTTGCTTACCGGCATTAATCAAATCGGCATCAACTTCTTCTTCAAGCGGAAATGGCCCCATACCTAAAATACCGTTTTCCGATTGCAACATCACATCTATATCAGCGGGAATATAATTGGCTGCCAAGGTGGGGATACCAATACCTAAATTAACGTAATAACCATCACGAAACTCTTGCGCAACACGCTGTGCTAACTGCTCTCTGGTTAAAGACATACAACAACTCCTATAAATTAATCGCTATTACGCTATCCGAACAGTGCGCTGCTCAATATTTTTTTCAAACTCACCAACAATAAGCCGATTCACATAAATACCCGGCAAATGAATTTGATCAGGGTCCAACTCACCCACGCCCACTAATTCTTCAACTTCAACAACGGAAATTTTTCCTGCCGTTACTGCCATAGGATTAAAGTTTCTGGCTGTTTTTCGAAAAACTAAATTACCATGCGGGTCTGCCTTCCATGCTTTAGCAATAGAAAAATCACCTTGCAGTGCTTCTTCTAAAATACAGTGTCGACCATTAAACTCTCGTACTTCTTTGCCCTCACCCACTAAGGTGCCGTAACCTGTTGCTGTAAAAAATGCAGGAATACCCGCCCCACCGGCACGCATCTTTTCAGCCAGCGTGCCTTGCGGCGTTAAATCAACCTCTAACTCACCACTCATTAACTGCGCTTCAAATAAAGCATTTTCACCGACATAAGAAGCAATCATTTTTTTGATTTGCCGATCTTGCAACAAAATACCTAAGCCGTATTCATCGGTTCCACAATTATTTGAAATAACCGTTAAACCTTTTGTGCCTTTGCGCTTTATTTCTTTTATTAAATTCTCTGGAATACCGCACAAACCAAAACCACCGGCAAT
>JABIQF010000009.1 GCA_018668095.1 Cellvibrionales bacterium | reverse complement strand
TCAGCGCCTCAGTATTGCTGTTGGATAAATTATCAACAACGACAACATCATAACCAGCATCTAATAGCTCAATGCATGTGTGGCTACCAATATAGCCCGCACCACCTGTCACTAAAATTTTATTCATATACCCCTAACCCTAATACCTTTTTATGAATGGCTCATACATACGTTGTTAATGACCCACATATACTTTATTTGTGGTCCGCCCCTATTAAGCCACCTTATTTGAGCACGCTTTCGTAAAAAACTCACTAACAGGTCTTTTATATAATAAAAGTCATTCGTTTAGCATAGATCATATAGCATTGAACTGCCGTAAAACATGGTTAAAAACTGTTTTTTACCTTCCTTTTTGTCTTTGATTAGCCATTTGAATATTATTCGCCAACCGATCCTTAGCGGCTTGCTTAGACTCGATATTGAATTAATCATGCAATAAAACCGCATATAATTTATGATGCAGGCTGAATGCAATGATCATCAAATAAACATAATTTAACAACCGCCTCTAGCAATACCATCAAGGTAATACGAAACTAAACACATGACTCAAGAAAAACTGTCGATACCTTCAATCAACTATGTACCCGATCAGTACGAGCAACTATTGGGTGAAAAAGCACAGCGAATTACGCAATTATTAGCGGCATTTAACCCACCTACACCGGCGATATTTCCCTCGCCAGAAAAACACTTTCGGATGCGCGCTGAATTTCGTATCTGGCATGATAGACAAGGCGAAAACAATCATTGTTTTTATGTGATGTTTGAACCCGATGCCCCTACTGTGCCGGTGAAAGTTGATCACTACCCTATTGGTAGCTTATCGATTACAGCCCTCATGCCAAAACTGCTGGATAAAATCAACCAATCGAATACGCTCAAGCATAAACTGTTTCAACTAGAATTTTTAAGCACGACGGGCGGCGAAGTACTCATTAGCTTAATCTATCATCGACAGTTGGATGAAGCTTGGGAAGTTGAAGCGCGTCAATTAGAACAGCAATTCAATATTTTTGTGATAGGTCGTGCTAGAAAACAACGCCTCGTTATTTCACGCGACTATGTTATCGAGACTCTACCCATTAACTCGCAAGTATTTAGCTATCAACAACAAGAAAACAGCTTTACTCAGCCTAATGCAGCAATCAATTGCAAGATGATTGAATGGGTTTTAGCGCACTTTTCAAATCACAGTGAACAAGATTTGTTAGAGCTTTACTGCGGCAATGGTAACTTTACGATTCCGCTATCTCGACAATTTAATCAGGTGTTAGCAACAGAAATTTCCAAGTCAAGCATACGACTTGCCAAGCAAAACTGCTTACTCAATGACGTCGACAATATTGAGTTTATTCGTCTGAGTAGTGATGAAACTGCATCGGCCTTAAAGCATGAGCGCGAGTTTAGACGGCTTAAACACATCGATATCGATAGTTATCATTTTTCGACGGTATTGGTTGATCCTCCACGTGCAGGACTGGATGAGAACACGCTTGAATTAGTCGCGAATTTCGATACGATTATTTATATTTCTTGTAACCCGAATACCTTGGCAGAAAACCTAAGCACGCTCAGCAATACGCATAGCGTTAAACAGTTTGCGTTATTCGATCAGTTCCCCTACACCGACCATTGTGAATGCGGGGTGATATTACAACGCCTTCCGCTCAATAAGGATTAAGCAGATGTCTAACGAACAACTAACAGACGCCGAAATTGGTCAGCAAGCAGCACACTTAATGACTTGGGAAGTTCAAGGCCAAATGCTTTATCGGCAATTTATTTTTAAAGATTTTATTACCGCATTTGAATTTATGAGTAAGGTGGCGGAGTTGGCAGAACAGGCGAATCACCATCCTAATTGGAGCAATGTTTACAACAAAGTTGATATTGCCTTAACGACGCATGAATTCAATAGTATTAGCCAGAGAGATTTTGATTTAGCAAAAAAAATCGATCAGCTGTAAATTAAATTATCTATAAATGATTTATACAATAAGCGCCTGCATCATTTGCTCTACTGCATCGCGCTTATCATCCAACAACTGGATTTCATATTTATAAAGATTAAGCTTACTCAATACGGCTTGATCAGCAACGGCATCTAAAAACCGAACAGACTCACCCGTGGCTAATACGATGTCAGCTAATAAACGCGCGGCATTAACGGCTGCCACTTCTAATTGCATATCATTCGCTAAATCATATTCATCAATATGGCTAATCGTTGTAATAATTGACTCAGGTAAATTCCAAGAGCGAGCGAGCTTAAGGCCTGTCGTCTGTTGATTTTTTTCGATTAACTGTAGCAAATCATCGCGCGCAGCTAATAATTCTTGATCGTCGAGTAATTCGTTAATCGCATGTAAAACAACAGGCTTGCCGATTTGATGAAGCAAGGCATTCAGAAAAACAACATCGGAATTAAGATGACAAAGGCGAGCAATCTCGCGCCCCCATAACGCACAAAGTAATGAATGCTGCCATAAATAACTGGTGATTTCCCGTGTTGACGAATCCGATTTAAAAGCGCTTTGACCAACCGTCATGGTTAAAACCATTTGCGCTATATTCTTCATGCCCAACTTAGCAATGGCTTGCTGTAAGGTTTGCGTTTTTCCGTAGTTACTAAAAGCCGCCGAATTAGCCACCTTCATAATATAACTCGTCAGCGATAAATCATTCTCGATTAATCCTGCCAATCCATATGCATCTGAATCTTTATCTTGCGTGAGCGCTAGCACTTGAACGCCTACAGCAGGAAGCACCGGTAGCTCAATAGCACCGTTTGAAATATGCGTTTTCAATTGTTTTTCAAGGATAAGCATCATTAACCTCACAGGATAAAAGATGAGGTTAATATTGTAGTTGATAAACGCATGCCTAATAGCTTGCTAGCACACTACAAAAGTAAAATTAATTGATTAGGCGCTTATTTTATGAATAAAAAAAGCCAAAAAGATAATAAAGAGAAAGGTAATAAAAGAGAATACTAAAAGAGCAATGCGTTAAATCTATCTAGATATGACTTAGATAGATTTTATACGCCGCCTATACAGGTAGCACATTCAGTTGTAATCAATGTACCGACATGACTACGACGATAAGGTCGAGGTTGCTGATCATGAGCAGACATAGCGCGATACATTTTATTTTCTAACGCTATCACTTTTCTCTCATGCTGGTAAGGATAAATAGCACCGCTCATACCACCACTACGAATAAACTCATCTGTCTCTGTGAGCGTTAACTTAGCATGGATTAGCTCATGTAGTAACGCATCAACAGGACTTGCTGTACAGTGGCCTGCGTCTACTTCACAAGCTTCATGCGATTTCAAAATAGCAGCCGCTCGCGTATCAAAATAGATTCTTACCGAGTTCACATCAAAGTTAGTTCCTCTCACATCAGAGCGAAACTCTCCTGCCCTATGATGCAAAGTCCAAGGCTGCTTGCGAACACTCATTAATAACTCATAAGCTTGTGGACGTGCAGCAATATACTGTGCCATCTCATCAATATCATCACCAAGATAACCAGGATCTCGTTTATTTTTAATCCACTTTTTCCCTAACAATTTCAATACTGCTTGATATTTTTCAGGAGAAAAATCGTCAGTCAGCGTCATATCAGGATGATCATGCAAATCACTAATGTCTTCGTGTAAATCACTACTGCCTTCATGTAAATCTAATGTTGAGCCATCGTGATTGTCACTAAAATAATTCGTTGCCGGCGAGAATAAACCTAAAGGACGGACAATCGTTGATGCATTAACATGACTCGTGGCGAAAGTTATTTGCCCATGGGCAGCAGCGCTATTTAAGCCGAAGTCGGATGCCATCACTGACGTGTTATGCAATAAAAATGAGCTTGCCGCTAAGCGTATAGTGGCAAGGACAACACGTTGTCGTCGATCATGCTCAACCTGATGAGCAACTTTACGACGATCTTCTAATAAGTACCAACCCGACTGGTTTGCAACTCGCTCTAAATGGGCAAAAGCTTCAGGATTATTAAGGCTAAAGTCAGCGTGATAAATCATCGTCTGCTGACCTTCGACAAGACAAAGCTTTACCGCATTCTCTCTGCGATAAAACATCATATCCGAAGTGAAAAAAGCGATATTCATATCCATTAAGGCATCAAACTGTGGTGAACGCAGTAACCGTCGCGCCGCATCCGTTAATGAGCAACTTACTCTGCAGGTATTCACCTGAGCATTCAGCCATGCAGAAATGACGGTAACAAAGGAACCCATCAAACCTGTGACTTTAGCTATGTAAGAGACTGATTTTGTTTGCATTTTACCTTCTAACTCGATTTATCTTTCATTTGATTTATTGTTAGCTCAACAAGCCTTTTTTATTCAATTAACCCTTTTCATGCTATTTATCAATGACTTGGAAGAGGTCTAGGGTTAAGAGTGAAATTGATCATAAAAAACACTTTTATTGTTGCTTTCTTAAAGAATAGTCAAAAAAAGTGGTAATACAACCAATTCTCGGCATTTTTTATTATGAATTACAAACCTATGTCACAAAAACAAAAAACCCAGCGCAAACTGGGTTCTCAGGACGTGCATTAAAAGAAAGTATTATCTTTTAAGTTCTACATGCACTCGGCGGTTGTAGGCACGATTTTCGTCAGAATCATTCAATCGGGCAGGTAAAGACTCGCCGAAAGCATGAATTTCAAATATTTCAGGGTCAACGCCTTGACCTTCCATGTAACCGGCAGTCGCTGAAGCACGACGTTCAGATAGCTTCAAATTATAAGCTTGTGCTCCATTACTATCGGCATGCCCCGAAAATACCACTTTATCAAATAGATTCGAATTAACCACATAAGCGGAAACTCGATCAAGACGATTAGCAGACGAAGCCGTTATGACATTGCTGTCATTCTTAAAATGAATCAAGCTAGAAATTAATTGCTGCAGCTCAGGATCTTGACAATCTTCAGCCTCACTCACATCTCGACTTTCAGAATGACCACAGGGCATATTTAAACTTTCGTCGTCAGACACTAAACCTAGAGAAGTATTACTGCTGTTGTTAATGCCTAGAATTGAAGGATTCGGCGCCAAGATAAAAGGCGTAGGGTCGATGATAATGGGTTCACCCGGATCAACAATAACCGGTGGCATCTCAGCCTCATTCACCAATGAAACACGTGTCCAGCTAGTAATAAAATCACTCGAACCGCTTTGAGCATTACCGACGGGGTTAAATACACCATTGATAACATCACCGTCTGAATTGCCATCAATTCTATTAGTAACACTACCACCGTTCATATTGAAAATATCAAAACCACCAAGGCCTTTAAGGATGGCTACTGTACCTGCAATGTTAAATGTATCACCGGCACCACCGCCAATTAATGTACTTATAGATGCGCCATCAAGTATGTCCAAGGTATTCGCAATTTGTGACGTTGCCACCAAGTATTCAATATTAGTAAAACTTACCGCAGCTGTATTTTCCCAGCCACTACCTGAGCCTATACCGTCATAACTTGCAGTACCTTCGTTAAGACCGGTTACCTGATAGTTAGCAAAACCATAAAGGCGGTTAACATCACCTACACCTGTAATTATTAAGCTAGACATAGCCGGAGTCATATTTTCAAAAAATTCTAAGCGACCTTCTGAATCGCTAGCACCATCACCAATAGTGACTGATACAGTTCCAGCTCCTACGTTAAGCTGATTTGCCAATGCAATTCTGCCAGCGCTCATTTCAACACTGCCATTAGTCGCCGATGCATCAATGCTACCGGTCGAATTAATTTTACCGCCAGTACCCACTAATCGAATAACACCCGGCGTTGCAATATCAATACCAGTAGCACGAATAACGCCCTTGTTATTAATCGCAAAACTTTTAGGATCAGAAACGATAGCGCGGATATTGATATTATTCGCACTGACTTCAGCATTTAAAGCGATATCGACAACACTATCACCTGCGCTTGTTTGCAATGCTTCTGAAATATCAAACTGCATTAAATTATTATTATCAAAGGTAACAATCACTTCATTACCCGCAATTAAATTCAAATCGCCAGCGGCAATATCTATATCACCCTCTACATTGATATCACCCGATAACAACGCAATTTGAGCAGCGGTTAAATTAGACGTTAGACCTTGCACTTCAATACTGGCGCCAGCACCAGCAGTGGTAAAACGATAATCACCATTTTCAAAATCAGCATCATCGATAGCGTGTGTACTAGCCACTAAGCTGGCTAAATCAATTTGTGCACCAGAACCAAAAACGATGCCATTTTGATTCACTAAAAACACTTGAACGTTACCGTTAAGCAGGCCATTAATATTACTGGCATTACCACTTATGTCGTTGGCCAATACCGACCAACTAGCAGCACCACCACTATGATTGAATGAAAGTGTTTCACCATTAGCAACGTTAATCCCGCCACCAGAAAAGCTTACAACGCGATTATCTTGGCTCACTGTTAAAGTGCCTTGAGTACCGCTTGCAATATAGCTTGAACCACCATTCACGTAGGTTGCATCACCTAATTGAGGGAGTGCAAATGCATTTTGCATAATCACAGCCGAAGTGAGCATTGCAATAGTGCGTGCAAGAACGGGTTTTCTAAGTGTTACTGAAAGCTTACTCATATCATACCTACCTGTATAATTTGCTTTGTATCTTGTAAACATATTAAGACTGAGCGAAAAAACAAACATACGCAGAGTCTAATGAATGGGGTGAATTAACAACAATATTTAAACAACAACTTTAGCTTTATTATTAAAAGGCTATTAACGCAGTTGACCGAAGGACTAAATAAAATCGTTATATTTTTCAGTGGTTTTACAAAACACTCTATTATTGATCAAATTATAACCAATTATTGATTTATCAACAACCTGAAACCACTTTTTTTACTCTTTTATTCGCCCAAAAACCGACGCTTATAAATTCAAACCGACGCTCAGCCAGTATTGAGCATTCTCGCCATTAGCTGCCGCTGAACCATCAAACGGTTTCGCTGCTGATAAGCGAGCAAATCCACCAATATTAGGAAAGGTCAGCTCTGTCTCAACGCCCCAACCAGCAATTTCAACGGAGCTTGTAGGGCCGCCGTTGGCATCTTTTAGCTTGCCCCAGCCATAATCAGCAAAGACTGAAAGTGATAAAATATCACTCCAACTATATTCGCCATAAGCGATGCCATCAGAAAAAACACCACCATTAATCACCCAAGACAAACTCGTAAATACCGCGGTATCTCTTACGTATTCAGCAACCGGATAGGCTCTCACTGTGTAGGGGCCGCCTAAACTCATACGCTCTAATGAAGATAATGAATCGTCCGAATACTGGCCATTAAAGTGGAATAATAATGAATTATTGCGAACAACCGATTGCAAACGGCTATAACTGGCACTGACTTTATTAAATTGGCCTGGCAGCGCTTGCTCGCCATTAACAACACCTAAACTTTCACCATTGCCCTGACCATCCATTGAACCTAAAACGTCATTGAAGCCATGTGAAAATGTTAACGAACCACGGTGCACACCTCTGAATCGTGTATCTACCGAATCGGCTACAACCGATGCTTCTAATACAGTTAGACGATCGACACCTTGTTCAACATTGAATGATGTGAAATCGACATTGGAACGCTTAACAGCTAAACCAAGGCGCGTTGCCAAGTTAACGTTTCGCTGACGTATCCATTGCGAGTTTATAAACATTTCACCAATTTCTGTATCGCCCTCTATGCCTAAGGCGAGTACCGCAACATCTTCAACGTCATAACTGGTTTTACTAAAGCCAAGCCCAAAAGTATGAACTAAATCAGGATGAGTAATTTGATAAGTGACTCGAGCATTTCGTAAATCACCAGGACTGAATGTTTTAACTGCATCTACTGACAGTTGATCGATGTGACCCGTAATGTTATTCACTTTAACACCAAGCAATAATCGCGCATCACCTGTTGATTCAACACCATAATTATCCGCTTGAATAAAGTAACTTACTGGGTCTTCATTAGCGGCTTTAACGGTTAATGCTGTTTCGCCCACTTCATTACCAGGCTTAAATACTGCAGTAGCAGTAAAACCAGGCATATCACTTAAACGAAGAAGTTTACTTTCAACAAATTCAAGATTAACGGCATCACCGATAACGCTCTTAAAAGGATATTGGATAACACTGTCG
>JABIQF010000058.1 GCA_018668095.1 Cellvibrionales bacterium | reverse complement strand
TGCATGGGCATCAACACCACCGGTTAATACTTTGCCTGAACTTGGAATAATGGTGTTGTAGGCGCGCGCAAGACGGGTTATTGAATCAAGTAAAATAATAACGTCGCGTTTATGCTCGGTTAAACGTTTAGCTTTTTCGATAACCATTTCGGCTACTTGTACATGACGTGCAGGTGGCTCATCAAAGGTACTCGCAATCACTTCTGCTGCGCGCACGGAGCGAACCATTTCGGTAACTTCTTCTGGGCGTTCATCGATAAGTAAGACGATGACATAACACTCTGGATTGTTACGAATAATGGCTTGAGCCATATTTTGTAGTATTAATGTTTTACCGGCCTTGGGCGGCGATACGATTAAGCCGCGCTGGCCTTTACCAATCGGCGCGCTTAAATCGATGATGCGACCTGAAAGATCTTCGGTACTGCCATTACCCGTTTCAAGCATTAAGCGATCATCTGGGAATAGCGGAGTAAGGTTTTCAAAGAGAATTTTTTGCTTAGAGTTGTCTGGCTTGTCAAAGTTGATTTCGTTAACTTTTAATAGCGCAAAATAGCGTTCGCCATCTTTTGGTGGTCGAATTTTTCCGGCAACGGTATCACCGGTGCGTAAATTAAAACGGCGTATTTGGCTTGGCGAGACATAAATGTCATCGGGGCCAGCTAAGTAAGAGCAATCGGCCGATCGCAAAAAGCCAAAACCATCTTGAAGTATTTCGAGTACACCATCACCAGAGATATCTTCACCACTTTTTGCATGGCGCTTAAGTATTGAGAAGATGATGTCTTGTTTACGAGAGCGGGCGACGTTATCTAAGCCCATGCTTTCTGCGATTTTGACAAGTTCAGATATAGGTTTGGCTTTAAGTTCTGTTAAATTCATAGTTGGGATTGGCATAGGTTGTGAGGGGTAAGAAAAAATTGACGATGCTTACTGCAGCGATGGGTTTAAATGGCTTAAGTTTTTTGCTTTGGTTTACCGTGCAAGTCGTTCAAGGTAAGTCGTTATGAAGTACTTATCATGAGTCGAGGTGAGCAACACGAATACACGGTTGCGGCTGGGGCCATAGCTTAGGTTTACTCTGGTTATTTAACGTTTGTTTTGAATGATTGTTTCAGGTCGTTTAAAAGGTAAGAGTAGAAAATGTCTGTATTTAGTTATGGTCGTCACTCTAGCATTGAAATTATAGGTCGTCTAGCCCCATTTTTGATTTTTGTTAATCGTTCAGTCGCTCTATAAGTGTCACGCTTTCTTCTGCTATTTAATCTTATTGCTAGGCTAAAAAAAACCGCTTGCTAGCTATGACTATAGTCATAGCCTTAACAGGCGGTTTAGTTGTTAAAAATCAATAAGATAGCTGATTTTTATTAGATTGAGCTATCAACAAATTCTTCGAGTTGCGTTTTTGATAGCGCGCCTACTTTTGTTGCAGAGGCATTGCCGTCTTTGAATACCATTAATGTTGGAATACCACGAATGCCATATTTTTGAGCGGCGTCTTTATTACTGTCGACGTCGACTTTACAGACTTTGATTTTTCCTTCGTAGTTAGCAGCAACTTCTTCGAGTACCGGCGCAATCGCTTTACAAGGACCACACCATTCTGCCCAGTAATCGACAAGAACAGGAACTTCGGAATTGATGACTTCGGCTTCAAAAGTGGCATCAGTAACGTGGACGATGGTGTTGCTCATATTTTTTTCTCCAATACCCTATTAGGGAGTTGTCAGGTCAGTGTGTATTTATAAGTGGTCGCGATTGTCGCTAGTTCTGGCAGCATCCTACCATTGCTATCGCTATAAGAACATTACCTATCAATATCGATAGGCCATAACGATATGCTTTATAGTGAGTGTCTGGTTAAGCGTCGATCCAGTCGTTATCTGTAAATTGGGTCGAAGTTATCGATTTCAAGTGATTAAAGTAAAATGAGTACGAAAGGACTAATAATGAGGGGGCCTCTCATCTGCATCGCTTGCCTCGGTATCGGGTTGATCCATGGTGGTTAATTGATCTTTGAGATTGACGTACTTCGCGCCTAACTCATCGATTTGCTTTTGTTGAGCATACAAAACGTCTGACAGCTCATTAATATGCTTTTCGAGAAAGGCGATTTTGGTTTCTAGTTCAACAATTTCGTTTATCATATTTTATCTTTCTGGCTATTATATGCCGTTTTATAGTCGATCAATTGTTATCGTGGATAACGATATAACAGCATCATTATAGGTCTCCGAGATGCCGAAAAGCGTAAATAAAGTGGCAATAGTAGTGAGTTGCCAAGCCATCATATTCATTCAGCCTTCATTGACTATCAATCGATGCCTAATTCACTGATGAGACAAGTAGTATCATGAATAACTTATGGGATTTTGCAGTGGGTATTTATCAGCATGCGCCGATAAAATCTGCTTGTTTACGGCTTCAAGATACAGCGGGCGCCGATGTATGCGTTTTGCTTGCTGTCGTTTGGCTGGGGAAAAACGGCCGGCAATTAACGTTGGCTGAAATAGCCTTACTCGTCAGCACGGTTGAAACATGGCAGCAAAAGATGACGCTACCCTTACGTCGGCTTCGTAAAGAGGTAAGGCAGTTTATTGATAATGAGCCCTCGCTGGATGCCGAACCGATTTATCAGCAAATTAAAGCCGCAGAGATGGAAGCTGAGCGCGTGACATTGCAGCAACTGCAAGTGTTTACGGATACTCAGCACTGGCATTCAGGTTTGGCGGTTAAAACGGATAATGCCGCAGTCGTCATGGCGAATATCAGCCTCTATTTATCACAATGTCAGCCGCTAGCAAAAACCAACCAGGCTCAGCAATGGGAAGAAGTCAGCGCTTTATTCGTCCAATATTGAGATTAATGCTAGCTGGGTCACTTTTTGAGTGGCTTCCGTTTACTCATTCTATTCACTTATGCCTAGACTCAAAGGGCTTATTCTACTTATGGGTGGGGTTATAGGATGAAGTCGTTGAGTCGATGGCCTTCATTTAATAGCATCAACAGTCCATCAGGAAGCCAAGCAGGTAGCTAAATTGGCAGTTAAATTGACACTTAAATAGCCAGCTAAATAGGCAGTTAAATAGGAAGCCCAATGAAAATTCTTAGCATTAAATTATTATTCCTCTTAATTGCCCTAGGTGTTATTGCCCCTATGTTCATTCGCGGTCCCGACGGTAAGCCTATTATGACTGTAGATGACTGGGTGCCTCATTCGGTGATTGCTTGGTCGGAGAATGTAATAAATGGATTAGGGGGCTGGGTTGATGGTCTCTCTAGTGAGGCGTCATTAATAGATCCTTTGCCATCGGCGGTTATTGGTGCTGGTGCCGAAATATATACCTGGCGTGATAAACAGGGTGTTTTGCATTTTAGTGACACAGCAATCGAGGGCGCCGAAGTCACTTTGGTGCCTCATGATGGTTTAGCTATACCTGCTGATAAGTTTATGCAAGATGGCTTGTCTCCGGCCGAGTCCGCATCGAGTAAAGCTCGCCCTCGAACATTTCTATTGGAAGAGCAGGCTTTTTCTAATCGTAATAGAGCATTTAATGATAGGCAAAAGGGTGCAGCTTCTACCGGTGGTTCGAGTTTGGCCGATATTGAGGCCGTGGCGAACGGCGATATGTCTAAACTGGGCGCGGTACTTAAAGATTTGCCTCAGTTAGTCGAGCAGGCAAAGCAGGCACGCCAGAGCACTTCTATTGATTAAAAAATGCGCTAATAAGTTTGACTTCTCGTTTAGGAATGATTGCTGCTCGACAATAGCAGCGGCAGGCGATAATCTACGCGCCTTGTATTTTTAGCTAATTAATCCAATAGGACAAATCGATGAACAAGTTTAAATCTGGCATTGCCATCGTGGCTGGCGTTACAGCAATCGCATTCTTAAGTGGGTGCCAACAAGAAGGCTCATCATTGTCACGTGCAGCCGATGTGCCTAGCACGGACGAGCAAAAACAAAGCTATTCTTTAGGCCAGAGCATGGGCGGAAGTTTAAAAGCCGCAGACATTACCGTTGATTCTGCTTACTTTAATGCAGGTTTTTACGATGCAATGGATGGCGAAAAGCGTATGACGCAAGAAGAAATTCAAGCGGCATTAGCAGCGTTACAACAAGCCACTCAATTAGCGCAAGCAGAAAAGCGTAACTCGGCAATGCAAGCGAACCTTGATGCTTCTGCAGCGAGCTTGGCAGCAAATGCTGAAAAAGAAGGCATTGTTGTGACTGAAAGCGGTTTACAGTACAAAATATTGACTGCGGGTGAAGGTGCCAAACCTTCTGCAGACGATACAGTTACTGTTCATTATGAAGGTCGTTTGTTTGATGGCACTGTCTTTGATAGCTCAATTCAGCGCGGCGAGCCAGCAACTTTTCCTGTTGGTGGCGTGATTGCCGGTTGGACTGAAGCATTACAATTAATGCCTGTGGGTTCTAAATGGCAGCTGTTTATTCCAGCTGATCTAGCCTACGGAGAAAATGGTGCTGGTAATGTGATACAGCCGAATTCAGCATTGGTTTTTGATGTTGAGTTATTGGCTATTCAAGACGATGCTCCAGCAGCTGAGTAATTAGGTATCGCTTTAGAAATAAAGCGATAGAAAACAAAAAGCCGACATGATTTTTATCATGTCGGCTTTTTTTTGCTATTTGATTCTAGCGTTTTTTTATTTTTTATTTTTCATTGATTTTTTTTGACGTCAGAGAGCTATTGAAGTTGATGAATAAAACCATCTGAAGTCATTACGCGATAACTCGCATTCGCTGATTCGCCGTTGTTAAATGCTAAGGCAAGCACCGATGCATTGGTGGGTGCTACCGCGTCACGCTTGGGCATTATCCATCGCTTTATCTCGGTTAATGTTTTGGTATCCCATAATTGAACTATTCGATGGGATGTGCCGGTAAGTAAGTAGTCACCGTTACTAGAAAAAGCAACGGCAGTAAATGATAGGCCGCGAGAAAGTGCGGAAGTGGCTAGCGGGATCTCGCCTTTTGATTTGCCTGTTGTCGTATCCCAGAGCGCCGCTTTATCATATTTTGCCATCGTAAAAGCCAGCTTGCCATTGGGTGACAATTTAACTAATTGCACTTCAGCTTTATGTGGCCAATGGTGCAAAAGTTTTGCTGTTTGTAGATGCCATAATTTAGCGGAGTAATCATCAGAACCGGTTAATGCCAATTTTTTGCGACTATTAGAATCAACCGAAGAGACTCTCGCTTGATGATAAAAGACCTGTTGTACGCCGCCATTACGGACATCAAATAGCGCGGCTGTGTGATCGGCAAGCCCAAGTAATGCAAGCTGTGCATTAGGCAATAAGCTGATATCGAGGATTTCACTGGGGGCTGTCCAGTAAGCCATACTGGCGCCGTTTTTAGCATTCCATAACACCATGGTTTGAGGTGTGGCGGTTATTGCGTAATTTAAATCGGGCGAGAAAGCGGCGTTAGTAATTTCTGAAAACTGCCCTTGCTTATGATTCCAATTAAAACGTCGTGCGTTATCACTGGCACGCCATAGACTGCTGCCATGATTAATAGAACCGACAATAGCCAATGATCCATTGTCACTTAATTCGGCAGAATATAAACCTTGAACGGCATATTCAAAGCTGGATTCTGGAGGTGTGCCGCCAGAGCAGGCTATGAGTAATAGCGGTAAGCTCAACAGGGCTAGAGGCAGCCTTAAAATATGCTTGGATACATTCATAAACCACACTCAATAGAACATTGTTAAGCGCTAAGCTGTATTAGATTAAAGCTATGTTAGCGCTAAAGCTAGATTAAATCTAAGGCCTACATTAAATCTGAGGACTACATTAAATCATAAGGCCTACATTAAATTATAAGGTCTAAAGCAACATGAAATACAAAATATAATAAAAAGACATGAGTAATATGAAGGCAGTGTATATCGAAAGAGCGCTTAAGAAAGATTAAGGCGAAATCAGTCGTCGATAATGCGAGATGGAATAGAGTGGAACTAAGCGAGCTTAGTATATGGGGCTAGCACCGCTGCCCTGAGGGATAGCAGCGGTACTAGTCCATAAACTTAAAACAAGCGAGATAAGTAAAAGTTAAGCGCTAGCAACTAATTCGCTGTGCGAATAGTGCAAGCTTTCAACTAGCTGATCTTCAAGGTCAAAGCGTGAAACGAGTGTTTCACCTAACAAAGACAATTCACGTGCTAGCTGTGGATTGATAACGCCGTCAGAGAATGACGCGTCGAAGCTATCGTTAAATGCCAAGGCAACCTCAGTTGTCTTGCTAACTTGGGGGTACAGACGACGCGCTACGTCTAAGCCTTTACCATCATTAAATTCTTCTGCTTCTTGAATCAAGTGATCGTACACTTCGAAATGACCGGCTGAAATATAATCAACCATCAATTCACAAAAATGACGCAAGCCTGCAGCGGTATCTTTTGCATAAATAGATGAAGAGTCATGAACACCACTGATGGTGCAAAACTCAACGATTAATTCTTGTCGTTGCTGCATCCAGCCATCAAGAATTTTGCTGACGCCGCCCCAACGTTCTTTAGTCGATTTACAATTATCTAACATCACATGTTTCCTTTTTTAGCCCCATCATCAGTGTGTTACTGATGGCGTTGAATCAACGCATTGTTATAGTCGTGTAGCGATGACGGTGTTATGTCAGTCACTTTATGTTCAGGCTCCTGCCTTTTGAAAAAAGCCATCCAGATGGCATGAAGACTTTAATCTGTGTTACAAAAAATGAGATTAAAGCTCCCGTGTTCACACTCGATCCAGTCACCACACAGTGATTGGATTCACATACATATTGTGAAAGTTACTATTGAGCTTAGAAAAGGAATGCTGCTTTCTCAAGAAATCAGTAGGCCAACAATTAACATTAATTTTAGGATGTGACGTTAACTTGTTGTTTTGTATGGATAAATTGGTCTATCTGATTGCAGGGTAAGCGCGATAAAAATTCCGCTAAAACCGATAAATGATAGTGAGCGCTAACTTACGATGTGTTTTTGGGTTATGAATTGATCAGCTGGCGTTATTGCTGCGCAGCTGAAGCAGCCAAGCGACAGCGATGCCAGTAAATGCAATAACTGTCCATCCTGGAATACTGAGACCTAAAAATCGCCAAGCAACTTCGGCACAGTTACCGTCGCCACGAAGTAATATGCTCAGCGCATCGGCCAGTGGAAATGTTTGAAAAATAAAATCAATACTGGGTCCGCAAGCCGGTGCTTGATCGGCAGGTAAGCTCTGTAGGTAGAGCTGACGTGAAGCAAAGCCTGCACCGGCCATGGCTATTAATGTGCCGATGACGGAATAAATTCTAGCGCCTAATAAAGCCGGGTTATGCAGTACAGCGAGTAATCCAAGGCTGCCCGATATAAATAAGAAAAAGCGTTGAGTAATACACAGTGGGCAAGGCTCTAAGCCTTCTACATATTGGAGAAAGTAGCCAAAACCTAGTAAGCAAACAACGCCAAGAAAAATACATAGACGAAGATGTTGCGTAGTTAAAAGCGATTGAAAATTTAACATTGTTTTCTCCAAAGTGATCAGTCTAAGCGCTGACTCACAAATACCTTCAACTATAATGAAACTAGGCGTTGGCTTTTATTTTAGATGCTTTCTAGCGAGAGAGCTTAAGTATATTGCAAAAAACGCAAAAAAAAATGGCTAGTAGGGTAAAAGGGGAGCATCGATAGTGGGTAATTGGTTAAGTAGACGTCACAAGCCGTGGAGATTATCCATATCATTCTGGACACGCTTTTTACCACGAGTATTTCTATTAGTATTGCCACTAGTATTGGTATTAGGCTTTTCATTAAATGCG
The DNA here is from genome assembly GCA_018668095.1 of Cellvibrionales bacterium. Lineage (GTDB taxonomy): Bacteria > Pseudomonadota > Gammaproteobacteria > Pseudomonadales > UBA7434 > UBA7434. Next base: position 5,897 of record JABIQF010000058.1, on the reverse strand, counting down.
CGGGCAGAGAATGATGAAACCTTGTTGTCTCAGTCCATTTATGTGGCGATTGAGCCAGCCTTGGTGACGAACTATGGCGGCCCTGGCCGCATGCGCTATATGAGTGTTGATGTGTCTCTGAGAGTTAGAGGTGTTGAAGGTGAGCAGAGTGTGAAGCATCATATGCCTTATATAAAAGATGCCATATTAAATTTATTTGCCACTCAAACGACTCAGATGCTGGATACGTCTGACGGAAAAGAAGCCTTACGTAAAGAATCTTTTGAGGCGGTCAATGCTATTCTTCTGGAAGAAGAAAAAAACAGCTTGCTTGAAGATATTCTATTTACTAGCTTTGTTGTTTATCGATAGCGAAATAGATAAAAGGTAATTTTATTGCTCAAAATAGTGAGCAAGGAAACTCTCAAAATCAATACTGTCTTGTTGCTCAATTTCCTGTTGGCTAGCGATGGATTGCTCTGCAATCGTCAATAAATTTTGTTGTTGCTGAGGTTCAACACGGTGTGATTTATGTTTTTCTGCATGGGCTTGAGACATGCGTAAACAAAATTCAATATGTGACTCATTTTTTTCTTGCATAGTGGCGAGCATTCTTGCCGCGGGTGTTAATGCTGAATCAGCCACTTTTTTTCGTTGTACCGAAATGCTTTCTGTATACGCCTTAGTTTGATGCGCAGTATCAAGCTGATGACTAATTTTTTCAATGCGATCAATAATTTTATTGGCACAGTCACGCATAGGGACTTCATTTTTTCCACAGAAAATAGGGATGTTAGGGTCTCGACCATGGTGAACAATACGCGCTTGATTTTGACTGATTAAATGAAACTCTTCTTGATCACACTGCGGGCTGTCGTCAAGTAAGCAGTGTAATAAAAAAGCGTCTAAAAACTGAATGGTTTCGGCATCAATACCAGTAGCGAGAAAAGGGTTGATGTCTAAACAGCGTACTTCTATGTATTCGATACCGCGTTCTTTTAATGCTTTTAATGGCGTCTCACCACTTTGTGCAACTCGCTTAGGCCGAATGGCTGAGTAAAATTCATTTTCGATCTGCAGTAAAGATGAGGACAGTTGCTGGTATTCGTTATTGTTTTTGACGCCCAGTGTTTCGTATTCGGCATAGGGCGTGCGCAGTGCGCTGCTTAGCGTTTCAATATAATTTTCTAGCGTGTTGTAACAGACAAATAACGATTGCTGAGCAGAGCTTTGATAGCCTAAATCGCCCATGCGTAATGAAGTTGCCATAGGTTGGTAGAGGTCATTATTAGTTAATACATCCAAAGTATTCTCACGGCCTTGAACAAATGATGGATCAACGCAAGGCGCGGCACCGAATAAATAAATAAGCAGCCAATAATTACGACGAAAGTTTCGAATTAAGTCAAAATATCGCTCATCAATATAATGCTGTAAGTGCGTATGATGCGTTGTGCCTTGGCACTTTGCATGTTCAAAAGTACGTCGCCAAAAGGCTTCGGGTAAAGAAAAATTATAATGGATGCCTGCAACGGTTTGCATCGCTCTACCGTAGCGAAGACCCAGGCCGTTACGATAAACCGTTTTCATAGTAGCAATATTGGATGTGCCGTATTGAGCCAGCGGAATGTCATTATCGGCAGGAAGTATGCAGGGCATGCTGGCCCCCCAAATAATCTCATCATGCAGCTGCTGGTAAGCCAGTGCGTGGATATCATTTAAATAAGCCAGTGTTTCATCTATGGATTCAAATACTGGAGTAATAAATTCTAACAACGATTCACTGAAATCGGTGGTCAGCCAAGTATTGGTTAGCGCTGAACCCAGAGCCGCTGGATGAGGCGTTATTGATAAATGGCCCTGATCATTGGTGCGCAAACCTTCTTTTTCAATACCACGCTGTATGCGACATAAAAGGGGGCGCGTATCATCCTGAGAAATCAATAGAAGATTGGCATCGAAAGCATGGATGTTATTGATTATTGGTTGTTGGGTATCTGACACAGTGTAAGCATCTCTATTCTGGATGAGAGTTTTTGGAACATGGCTAGCCTGCATGTTAGCAGATGCAATGTGAAAACCTACTGAAATATTATTAGGACTATTAACCATGAACGTTTTCTCATGTCATATAGTCAATGAAGGGTTAATTCGAAAAATCCGTTGCTGTGGTCGACATTATCAGAAACCAAAAAAAAGGATATCAAACAGCCATGAATGAAGGTATTGAAAAGATCTTAGCGTATTGGTTTGGTACTGATGATAGTGATGTCATCAAGGGGCGGGACGCGTTTTGGTTTAGCGCCGATGAAAAAGTTGATGGGGAGATTAACGATCAGTTCTCCACATTGATAGACAGCGCTAAAGCAGGGCGACTAGGTGCCTGGGAGGCGTCCGCAAAAGGAAGTTTAGCGCTTATTATATTACTCGATCAGTTTACACGAAATATACATCGAGGCAGTGATGAGGCATTTATGTATGATCAGCAGGCAAGGGCTATTTGTTGGCGTGGTATACAGCAGGGGCTGGATCAGCAATTATCGATTAGCGAAAGGGTGTTTTATTATTTACCTTTAGAGCACTCAGAGTTAATTGCAGATCAGAAAGAATGTGTACAGTTATATAGGCGTTTGGCGCATAATGTCGATGAGAAATATGCAGGTCAATATAAGGAGCAATTTACCTTTTATGTCGATTATGCGGTTTTGCATTATGAAATTATTGCGGCTTATGGGCGTTTTCCGCATCGCAATGCAATAGTAGGTCGTGAATCTACATCAGCTGAGCTGAAGTATTTGAAAGAAGGCGGATTCACTTTCGGGCAAGAAAAAAAATAATATCTATTAAAAGGTAAATCATGATTGAAATGAACGTTATCAAAGGAAAAAGCCAACATGTTAATAAGTGGCTTTGGGATACTGATTTAAGAACAGCGGCTTTGTGGCAACGAGTGATCATAAAATCATTGCAAATCATGTATGCGGTGATACGTGACTTGCGCGATGGCCAGTTAAGTTTAAGAGCGATGAGTTTGGTTTACACAACCGTCATTGCCATTGTGCCTTTTTTGGCCCTGAGCTTTTCTGTGTTAAAAGGGTTTGGCTTGCACAATGAAGTTGAGCCGGCTTTGCTCGATAGTTTAATTTCTTTAGGTGATAAGCGTTTTGATATTGTCAGCAATGTCATGGGTTTTATCGATAATATAAAGGTTGGCGTGCTTGGCGCAGTTGGTTTTGCATTATTAATTTATAGTGTGATATCGATGATGCATAAAATAGAAAAGTCGTTTAACTATACTTGGCAAATAAAACGCGATAGAAATATGTCGCAACGTTTTCGCGATTATCTGAGTGTTATTTTTGTTGCTCCTTTGATGATTTTTTTATCGGCGGCCATTACCACTTCAGCGAATACTGGCGTTGTTGTAACTTATATTGAATCATTGCCAGCAGGTTCTAGTTTTGTCAGTTTTATAAGCACGCTGATTCCCTATTTAATTATGTCATGGGGTTTTGCTTTTATTTATATGTTCTTGCCGAACACAAGAGTAAAGCTGTTCCCCGCTTTTATTGGCGGCTTAGTGACGGCAATTATTTGGAAATTAATGGGCTGGGGGATATCGACATTCGTGGCTAACTCGGCAAGCAGTATTGCTATTTATTCTGCGTTTGCCTCGGTCATTATTTTAATGGTGTGGATGTATATGGGGTGGTTAGTGCTATTAATAGGGGCTAGCGTTTCATTTTATTATCAAAATCCGCAATATATTCTTATTCGTCGTGATAACGTCTACCTCAACGGTGAAGATTCTGAGAGTTTGGCATTAAGTCTTTTATTTCTTATAGGTTCACACTATCAGAAAAATCTAGCTCCATGGGAGGCTGATTCCATCGCTAAGCAGTTAGGTGTTGCTCCGCATCTTGTTGATGATATGTTGGATTTTCTTGAAGCGCTTAATTACATTGTTAGGGCGGGAGAGTCATCGGTGAAAATTTATCCTGCCCAGCCTGTTGATAAAATACTGGTTGGCCAAGTGCTAAGACAATTGCGGGAGCAAGGGGCAAATAGAGCGGGCCAGCAGAAAACCGATAGTGACATTAAAGGTGAGAAAGCGGTCGTGCATTTGCTAAGTGATTTGCGCAACTTAATTGATGAGCGCTTCGGCAAAAAAACATTAAAAGATATTATTGATTCCAATGGTCAATAGTTTTGCGCCCGTTTTGAAACCGGGCGCAAGTATTTTAATTCTTGGCAGTATGCCGGGTAAGCGCTCACTGCAAGAAGTTCAATATTATGCGCATCCAAGAAACGCATTTTGGCGAATTTTCTGTACGTTGTTTATGCGGGACAAAGATTGGGTTAATAGCATAGATAATTATCAACAGAAAATAGAATGCCTGAAAAATGAAAATATTGCATTGTGGGACGTTTTACAAAGCTGTACGCGCAAGAGCAGCTTGGATGCCGATATCGTTGAGTCATCAATTGTGATAAATGATTTTTCAAAATTATTTACTGATAACCAGTCCATTAAGCATATCTATTTTAATGGTGCCAAGGCCGAGCAACTATACAAGCGATATGTAATTCCTACCTTAAGTGCCCAGGAAAAATCTTTACCGATGACGAGATTGCCTTCAACCAGTCCGGCTCATGCGGCGATGAGCTTCGAGAAAAAACTGCAAGAATGGAAAGTGATATGTGGTTAATTGACTCGATAAGCGAGCTAAGGTTTAGCTGTTCTTATCTATTATTGAGGTGAGCTGAATTAAATTGATTGGCTTGGTGAGATAGTCATCCATGCCAGCATCAATGCTTTGCTGTCTATTGCTTTCATCATCATAAGCGGTCAACGCAATAATAATAATAGGTAGTTGCTGTGGAAAGCGACATTTTTCATACGTTCTAATTCTACGCGTTGCTTCAAACCCAGATTCATCGGGTAATTCACAATCCATTAAAACAATATCAAAATCATTGGCGTTGATTTTTTCAAGTGCCTCATGGCTAGACGCAGCATGTTCATAGTTGATCATCAGACGATTAAGCATACTGCAAACAATTTTTGCGCTTACGGGATTATCTTCAACTAATAATATTCTTTTATTGGATTGTGTAGAATCAACTTCTGAACAACTGTCGGCTTGCAGTAATTTTAATAAATAAAATTCTTCGAGTAATACCAGTCTTAATGTATGCGCTAGTACCGGTTTATCGAGTACTTGTCTGATGCCAGAATTCTTAGTGTCGATAGGGTTTATACTTGCCGACGTATTAGACATTATGATGATCGATAAATTGTCAGGGACATTGATATCCGATCGGAGTCGCTGGGATACTTCTATGCCATTAATGCTTGGCATAATATAGTCAATCAATGCTAAATCAATCGCTTGGCTAATACTGTGTTGATGTCGAATAATTGCTAATGCATCATTAAAATTATTGGCTTTGAAGGTTGTGACGCCCCATCGCTGGAGATAAGATTCAATAACATTGCATGATGTTTCACTATCATCAATGATGATAATGCGCCGATTTTTTAAAAGCTCTAAGTCTAACTGTTGAGGGGATTGGTTTTCAGTAGGCGCTGCTAACACTTTAACGGTTATCAGCAATGTATCTTTTGTTTGTTTGAATAGCAGATTACCCCCAAGTTTTTCAGCAATTAATTTAGCGGTTGATAATTTGGAAGCGGTTTTTTCTTGAGTATCGAATGTATTGCTATCTGAGGTGATAGAAAATAGGGTGTTAAAAGAGGTTTCGTTAACGTCAGAAACGCTGATGCGAATTTCATCTAAATTATTTCTAGATAAATAGAATTCGAGTATATGCATGAAAAGTTGACGGATTTTTTCATGATTTCCTTTCCAGTATTCCGGCGTATGCTCTGCTATATCAACAATAATTTCTTTATT
>JABIQF010000010.1 GCA_018668095.1 Cellvibrionales bacterium | reverse complement strand
TCTCGAGATCAAACTTCGCTAGTTTGCGGCATTTTTGGTTACTTTTTTTGCTGTAGCAAAAAGTGACTGGCATGTCGGGCCACTCCCGACGGTCTTGATTGAAAACTCAAAAAAATAAACGAAAAACCCAGAATAAAACAATACTATTAAATAGAAAAAATCACTTCCCAATACAAAAACTAGAAAATATCTCACCAAGCAAATCGTCAGAAGAAACCTTACCTGTTATTGTACCCAGATAATTCTGCGCCTGTCTTAAATCTTCAGCTAGCAACTCACCAGCTTGATTCTCAAGCAACTGCTTCTTACCTTCTAAAATATAACTCCGTGCATTATCAATAGCTTCAATATGACGACTACGTGCAACAAAGCTATTTTCACTTTCACTAAATCCACAAAGCGTCTTTAGACTCTCTGTAAATAAATTAAACCCATCACCCGTTTTAGCCGATAAGGAAACTTCAGTAAAATAATGATTGGTATTCACCGAAGCTGAAGTCGCATTCATATCTATTTTATTATTAACAACAATAAATGATGTCGACTCAAGCGGTGTTATTTTAAAATTTGAAAGCTCTTTATGAATACTCTCAATTATTTGTTTTTTATCTTCAGGTAACGCTCCTTCCGTAACCGCATCACGCATAAATAAAATAACATCAGCTTTTTCTATTTCTTTCTTAGCGCGACGTATCCCTTCTTGTTCAATTTCATCATCAGAATCACGTAATCCTGCGGTATCAATTATACGTAAAGGTAATCCATCAATTTGAATATCTTCACGTAAAATGTCACGCGTTGTTCCCGCACGTTGATTAACAATTGCTAAATCATCACCGGCTAATAAATTTAATAAACTGGATTTACCCGCATTAGGTTTACCAATAATTACAACAGATACACCATCACGAATTAAACTACCTTGTTTTGCTTGCTGCCAAATAGCTTCTATTGAATGACTGAGTTGGTTTAATTCATTAAGTACGTAACCGTCAGAAACAAAGTCAACTTCTTCTTCAGGAAAATCAATAGCCGCCTCAATATAAATCCTAAGCTTAGTTATATCGTTAGTAAGGTCATGTATTTTTTTTGAAAACTCACCGCTTAATGATCGCATTGCTGATCTTGCTGCAGTCTCTGATCGACTTTCAATAATATCAGCAATCGCTTCAGCTTGAACAAGGTCTATTTTATCGTTTAAAAAGGCACGTTCAGAGAACTCCCCAGGCCTTGCTATTCGCGCACCCAGTTTTACCGTTTCGGCAAGTAATAAATTAAGAACAACAGCTCCACCATGTCCTTGCAGTTCAACTACATCTTCACCGGTAAAGGAATGAGGTCTTGGGAAGTATAAAGCGATACCTTCATCAATTTTTTCAAGATTTTTATTAACAAAGGGAGAAAATAATGCGTGTCGAGGAGATAAATCTGTTTGTGTTAATTGCTTCGCGATAGACAAAGACTTTGGACCTGAAAGACGAACAATACCAATACCGCCTTTTCCTGCTGCAGTAGCAATGGCGGTAATAGTATCGTTGTCCATATTATTAGGCAGGCGGCGCTAGTTAAAAACTAGCTATGCGCTTTTTCAATTTGTCGAGTGATATACCATTGCTGGGAAATCGACAATATATTATTTGACACCCAGTAGACAACAAGGCCTGCAGGGAAGAATACAAAGAACAATGTAAACACCACAGGCATCCACTGCATAATTTTAGCTTGCATAGGATCAGGTGGTGGAGGATTCATTTTCTGTTGTAAGAACATGGTTGTACCCATGAGCAATGGCAACACAAAATAAGGGTCCATTACGGAGAGATCGGTTATCCAACCAATAAACGGCGCGTGTCTTAGCTCTACACTTTCCATGAGTGCCCAGTATAAAGCGATAAACACAGGCATTTGTACAAGGATAGGAAGACAACCACCTAACGGATTAATTTTTTCTTTTTGATACAGCTCCATCATTGCTTTTGATTGCGCTTGCTTATCATTAGCATGTTTTTCACGTACAGCTAACAGTTTTGGTTGCACGCGGCGCATATTCGCCATCGAACGATAACTGGTAGCCGATAGGCGGAAGAAAATCGCTTTAATAACAAAGGTCAGCATAATAATAGAGAAACCCCAGTTTCCAAACCCCGGAAACACATCATAGATCTCACCAAACATATGTGCTTCGCCAGTAGCAAAGAAATATAATAAGGTATAAAGCGGCTGTGCTATCCACCATAACCAACCGTAATCGATGGTTAAATCTAGATGAGGCGCGATTTCTTTTAAACGGTATTGATATTTAGGACCTGCATAAAATTGTGATCCTATTGTTGCCGTATCACCCGCTTCAACATCAAAGCCTTTATGGAAGCCGATAATATTTAATCCGGATTTACTCGCCTTGGTGTAGTAGTTATACGTTGCGTTAGGCTCTGGAATCCACGCACTAACGAAGTAATGTTGAATAATTGCTACCCAACCGCCTGCGTATTGATTACGGAAATTCTCCTCACTAATATCTTTAAAGCTTATTTTTTTATAGGGGTCATCTGCAGTGGTTGTTGCAGCACCTAAGTAAGATTTCATACCGAAGCCGCCAGAATCTGATCCAGGGTCTTCGGATTGGTCACGACTGATTTGCGAGTAGAATGTTGTTTGCCAATCAGCACCGGAATCATTCTTTACTATGTAATCAACATCAATTAAATAATCGCTATGTTTAAAGGTATAACGTTTAGTAAGTTTTATTCCGCTAGGATCATTGAATACAAGATCGACTTCTAAATCATCCGTGCCATTCATTTCATAGTTAGATTGCGCGCTATGAAATCGTGCGCGCGTAGATTTAACATCGGTTCCGCTAGGACCTGTTAAACCAGATTGTGCTGTATAGGTTCTGACACCTGATTTTTCTAACAGCAACATTGGCTCAGCATTCTCTTCTAAGCTATCCAAATGTTTAAGCAGTGCGACTTCAATAATATCGCCACCTTGTGAATCAATGGTGACACGAATGGTGTCGGTGGTGACTACAATTTTTCTAGCTGATCTTGGTGCGATTACTGACTCAATAATATTGGCGGTTTCAGCATCATTAGTTATCGGTTGATCAAACGTTGTTTCATACTCTTCTTCAGTAACCGTTTCGCTTACCTCGTTGTAATCGTATTCAACTTCATTCATTTCAACGCGGCTTTTATTCAGCGCTTGTTGGCGATCAGCGATTGCTTGATCGTAACTAGGAGAAAACGCGACCCACTGTTTTAAGATAAGTAAAACAATACCAGCAACCAAGGTGAATAATGCGATGCGAGGTAGATTTTTAAGAACGTCCATACTTAATGTGTAGCCTTTAATTAATGAGAATGAGTACAGTTATTTTGTGTGTGATCGATGTTATCTTTTTTACATGAAACTGTTTTAGAAGGAACTTCATCGATACCCCCTTTATTGAAAGGGTGACACTTAGATAATCGAGTGAATGTAAGAATACTGCCACGTCCTAAGCCATGGTTTTTAATGGCTTGCTTAGCATAATTAGAACAAGTGGGATAAAAACGACAACGTGGACCTAACAGCGGACTTAACAGTAATTGATAAGCAGCCAAAAAGAAAAGAGCTATTTGGCTCAATAGATTGAGTAAAGGGTTTACAGTTGTTGGCGTTTTGCTATTAGACGGAGCCATTGTTTTCTTAGCTCCTCGTTGAGCTGTGCATTATCCAGCTGAGCAACAGAGGATTTTGCTAGAACAATAACATCAAAAGATGTCATTTGAGTATTAACAATTTCACCATTAAGCTTTTGTCGAAAACTTTCTCGAATGGCACGCTTAATCTTGTTTCTATTCACAGCCAAAGGAATATGTTTTTTAGCGATAATCAAGCCAAGCCGATGCTTGGCTTGTTGGTTTGATGTGCTTAGAAAGGTAAAGTATTTACCGCTCTGTTTGCAATTGACATTGTCAAACACATTTTTAAACTGCTGTGCATTCAGTAAGCGCTGGTCTTTCGTAAAGCGACAGCTCTGATCTATTGTATTTACCATACGACTTAACTCTATCTACTCAAACGCTAAGAAGAGAGTTAACACTGACAGCCGCACGATATAAAGCAGACATTTATGCAGGTTTACCATAGTGCTACCAACAGATATTGATAACAGGTGCTTTATATCGTTGACGATCAATAACAGATATTACGCAGTTAAGCGCTTTCTACCTTTTGCACGACGACGATTAATAAGTGCACGGCCGTTTTTAGTTGCCATACGGGCACGGAAACCGTGACTACGTTTACGCTTTAAAGTACTGGGTTGAAAAGTTCTTTTCATTGCTCTTTACCAAATTATTTACGTGTTCAAAATGTTTGCGCCGAAGGCATACAAACACCCACAAAAGGGCGCAGGATTTTACGCATAAAATCCTCTAGAATCAATCCCAAGCACCAATTAATTGAAAATCATTTTAAAGTGTTATGAGTTATTAGCAATACCTATAAATAGAAGCATGATTATTCTTATCGTTAAGTCTGGTTACCTTTTTCATCCACGACCGCTACATATTCGTTTTATCTGGATTTCCCATGTTATTGCTATACAGGTTTTTCATCGACTTATTTTCTCGATACAAAACAGCTATTTTTAAGTATATATAGTGATAGTGTGTACACACATTTTGACTTTAAATGTTGTAGTTTTAAGCGTTTGTGAACAAGATATCCACAGCTTACTAATATGTTAATAACTTTATTTAATTTATTCATATTTTTTTGCTGGTAATTGTTGTTTTTTATTTAATTATATGTAAGTCGTTGATAATTAATGGTTAACGTGTTGTTGTTACAGTTTCCGCTTTAAATAAATAAACAATATAGTTGTGGATAAGTCGTTGCTTTGCCGCTACAATTGCGCCACTTTCTAGGCTTCATCCGTTATTGTTCTTTATTGACTTGTTTGTGTTGTATTGAGACCTGGAAACCATCAATTTGAATTTTGGCCATTATGCTGTTTTAGACTTTTTATCAGTTTAAGTGCTTTGGTTTTTTGGGAGATATAGATTGTCGCAGGCTACTTGGCACCTTATGTGGAATAGGTGCGTAGATTATTTGCAAGATGAATTGCCTGCCCAGCAATTTAATACTTGGATCCGACCTTTAAAAGCCGAGCAGGCTGAGGGCGGTATTCTTTTGTTGGCACCTAACCGGTTTATTAGGGATTGGGTGTCAGATAAGTTTATGCCTAGGATACTTGAGTTAACAAAAATGCTTTCAGATGGCGAGCCACCTTCGGTTTCCATTGCTGTAAAGGATCTTAGCCCTAATACATCTTCAAGTGGGTTTACGGCATCGTCTTTAACTAGCACGGTTTCTATGGATGTCCCTGTTCAGGCTCATCCTTCTATTGATCGCCGTTCATTGGTCGTTAACGTTGCTGATGAACCAGATCATGCAATAGCGTTTGCTTCTCCGCCGTCTTCTCCTATTCAGCCAGCTCAGCCAGCTCAATCAGGCATCCTTCTTGAAACAGATATTTCAGCTTCTCCTGACCGGTCGTCCACAGAGTCTTCATTATTGGCTAATGATTCGTCTTTGGTAAAAGGGAGTCCAGAGGGTGTAGAGCGTCGCGGGCGCCCAAGAAATGGTGTGATTTCTTCCGAGAATCTGCTGCATAGCAGTAGAAATACAGCGAGTCGTTCGCGACGAAGTCGGGTTAGTGATTCTGACGGTGAAGCGCCGAGTCATGAAAACAACTTGATTCCAGCTTATCGTTTTGACAATTTTGTAGAGGGTAAATCTAACCAGTTGGCTCGTGCCGCTGCTATGCAGGTGGTTGAAAACCCAGGCGGTTCATACAACCCACTTTTTCTCTACGGCGGTGTTGGTTTAGGCAAGACGCATTTGATGCATGCTGTTGGTAATGCTCTGCAAGCGGTTAAGCCAAATGCTAAGGTTGTTTATTTGCATTCTGAGCGTTTTGTTGCCGATATGGTTAAAGCTCTTCAGCTTAATGCGATTAATGATTTTAAGCGGTATTACCGTTCTGTTGATGCTTTATTGATCGATGATATTCAGTTCTTTGCGAATAAAGAGCGATCACAAGAAGAGTTTTTTCACACCTTTAATGCTTTGTTAGAAGGTGGTCAGCAAATGATTTTGACTTGCGACCGTTACCCCAAAGAAATACGTGGAGTTGAAGAGCGCTTAAAATCGCGTTTCGGTTGGGGTTTAACAGTATCTGTAGAGCCGCCTGAGCTTGAAACCCGCGTGGCTATTTTAATGGCTAAAGCTGAGCAAGCTAAGATCGAATTGCCCCATGATGCGGCTTTCTTTTTGGCGCAAAGAGTGCGTTCAAATGTTAGAGAGTTAGAAGGCGCATTGAAGAGGGTGATAGCGAGCGCTCACTTCACTAAGTGTCCTGTTGATGTTCCTCTAATTAAGGAATCATTGAAAGACTTACTTGCACTACAAGATAAGCAGGTAAGTATCGATAATATTCAGCGCACCACGGCTGAGTATTACAAAATCAAAGTCGCTGATTTAATGTCGAAACGTAGAAGCCGTTCGGTTGCAAGACCGAGACAAGTAGCAATGGCTTTAGCTAAAGAGTTAACGAATCATAGCCTGCCTGAAATTGGTGATGCTTTTGGTGGGCGAGACCACACTACCGTTTTACATGCCTGTAGAAAAATTAAAGAGTTGCGTGAAACAAGCTCTGATATTCGTGAAGATTATCAGAACTTGCTTCGTACGCTGGCCACTTAATCCCTTGAATGTTTAAATAAGACTATATCAATAAAGTTGTTTTTATAGTGATTAGCGTCTAAGCCGCTATCGCAAAACGGCTAAACCGGAGATATAAATAGAGATGAAATTTTCAGTTAATCGCGAAGCCCTTCTTCGTCCACTGACAATTGTTGCTGGTGCTGTTGAGCGCCGTCAGACAATGCCGATCCTTTCAAACTTACTGATTATTGTCAGTGGTAACAAATTGGTGATTACGGGTACCGATTTAGAAGTCGAATTGAGTGCCACTATTGCTTTAGATACAGCGGCCGAGAAAAACGGTGATATCACTGTTCCTGCACGAAAGTTAGTGGATATTTGTAAGTCTCTCCCTGATTCCTGCGATATAGTTTTTTCGTTAGATCAAGGTAAGGCTGTAGTGAAGAGCGGTCGAAGCCGGTATACATTAGCAACACTAGCCGCAGCTGATTTCCCTTCGGTACAAAAAGATGAGAGCAGTTTTTCTGCTACCGTAAATCAAGGCGACTTTGCGCAGTTAATTGATCGTACGGCTTTTTCAATGGCCCAACAGGATGTGAGATATTATCTGAACGGCATGTTGTGGGAGATTTCCGGTAAAAAGCTTAAAGCTGTTGCCACAGATGGCCATCGTTTAGCTATTGCACATATTGATTTAGTTGATGAAATTCAGGGCCAGAAGCAGCAATTTATTATCCCTCGTAAGGGTGTTGTTGAGTTAACGCGTTTACTGTCTGATGAGGCGGCATCTATTACTATTGAATTCGGTGCTAATCATATTAGGGCTACAACCAATGGCATGGTGTTTGTTTCTAAGTTGGTCGATGGTAAGTTCCCTGATTACGAGCGAGTTCTGCCTAAAGGTGGTAATAAGATCGTATCTGCTGAAAGAGCTGAGCTCAAATCGGCTTTATCTCGCTCAGCTATTTTATCCAATGAAAAATTCCGTGGTATTCGATTTACTCTCAGTGATGGCATGGTGGGTATCCAGGCTAACAATCCAGAGCAGGAAGAGGCTCATGAAGAGGTTTCCGTTAGTTATCAAGGAGATAGCGTTGAGATGGGCTTTAATGTTAGCTATCTGATTGATGTTTTAGGTGCTTTACGCAGCGATCAAGTCACAATGACGTTATCAGATTCGAACAGCAGCGCTTTGGTTCAGGATGGCGATACAGATAACAATGCTTTGTATGTTGTTATGCCGATGCGTTTATAAGGAGGATGCTTAGTGGCCTTAGCCCTATGAGCTATCCTTTTTTGACCTCATTGCTTTCATATACTGCTGTTCACACTTCTATGTGCCCTACTTTTCTGTCGCTACAGTTGCGATTTAATAGCGGGCATTGTTTCACGTGAAACTTTCAGAGCTTGAAATTTCTGGCGTCCGGAACCTCTCTTCCGTATCTATTCAAGATCTTGCACAGATTAATATCTTTTCTGGGCCTAATGGTGCAGGCAAAACATCAATTCTCGAAGCTATCCATATTCTAGGGCTGGCGCGATCTTTTCGCGGCACGCAATTACAGCCTGTTATTCAATACCATCAAGATACCTGTACCGTTTTCGGTAAGGTGCTTCATGATGATGAGCCAGCACTTGCTGTCGGTGTAAAGCGGGCTAAAAGAGGCGGGTTTCGCATTAGGATTGGTGGCCAAGATGAGAAAAGCTTGATCCGCTTGGCTGAAACGCTTCCTATCCAATTAATAGACTCTTCAGCATATACATTGCTTGAGGGTGGTCCTAAACAGCGAAGACAGTTTATGGATTGGGGTGTGTTTCACGTGGAACACTCATTTTATGATTCTTGGCGACGCACGCAGCGATGTTTAAAGCAGAGAAACGCGGCTCTTCGATCAGGTAAAGCCAATAAACGTACATTATCTGCTTGGGATCAAGAATTAATTGAGGCGTCAGGGTTAGTTGATAAGGCTAGGCTAAGGTATTTCGACTCTTTTTATCCGGTTTTTGTTGGTTTTCTTGAACGATTGGTTGATCTACCTGGCTTGTCGGTTTCTTACAGTCGGGGTTGGGATGCAGAAAAATCTCTAGCTGAAGTGTTAGAGTCCAGTATAGATCGTGATTTACGACGAGGGTTTACTCATTACGGCCCACACAGAGCAGATATAAAACTACAAATTAATGGTTTGAATGCAGGGCAAGTATTATCGAGAGGACAGCAAAAGTTAGTGGTTTGTGCATTACGCTTAGCTCAGTGCGATTTGATGGTAAAGAGCACTCAGAAGAAATGTGTATTGTTAATTGATGATCTTCCAGCAGAAATTGACGCGTCTCATCAAGGGAAGCTGTGTACCTTACTCGATAGCTTGGACATTCAGTTATTTATGACCTGTGTAGTGGCTGATGACTTGGTCAATCAACCTTGGGAAAAATTGAAATACTTGAAAGTTTTTCAGGTATTGAAAGGCGAAACTGAAGAGACGCAGAGCTTGGGAAAGACCGTTGTAGAGAGCTAAAATAAGACTGTGATAGTCTCTGCTTTGAAGGCTCAAACTACCTGTATATTAGGTTGACTCAGGCCGAATATCATCACACAATATGCGGTGATGAATAACGCTAAGCAATTGATTTTTATTGTTTTAGTATAGGAAACAACGCCTTTATAACGATGTAAAAGGCTGGACTGATCAAATAGTAACCAACACTAGGCCTTGGAGCCAAACTATGAGTGAAGCGGGTTCCGGGGAATACAATTCCTCGAGTATAAAAGTCCTTAAGGGTCTCGATGCAGTAAGAAAACGACCGGGTATGTATATCGGTGATACAGATGATGGTACCGGCTTGCATCATATGGTATTCGAGCTTGTTGATAACTCTATCGATGAAGCTTTAGCGGGCCATTGCTCACAAATCACCGTCACTATCCATCCTGATGAATCGATCAGTACAGCTGATAATGGCCGTGGTATCCCAACAGAAATTCATGATGAAGGTGTCTCTGCCGCAGAGGTCATTATGACCGTGCTTCATGCGGGTGGTAAGTTTGATGACAACACCTATAAAGTTTCTGGCGGCTTACACGGTGTAGGTGTTTCCGTAGTTAATGCGCTGTCGTCTGAGCTTACTCTAACGGTTCGTCGTAATGGTGAGATTCATGAACAGGTTTATCGTCACGGTGTGCCTGACGCGCCGCTAACGGTTATCGGTAAAACAGAAGAGTCTGGTACCTCTGTTCGTTTTCATCCGTCTACAGAAACGTTTAGCAATATTGAATACCATTATGAAATTTTAGCGAAGCGATTACGCGAATTATCATTCTTGAATTCTGGTGTTAATATTTTATTAAAAGATGAGCGAAGCGGAAAAGAAGATACCTTCTGCTACGAAGGCGGCTTAAGAGCTTTTGTAGAATTCCTAAACGTGAATAAAACACCGATTAACACTGGTCTATATTTTTCTACTGACTTCGAAGACATTGGTGTTGAAGTTGCGTTGCAATGGAACGATGGCTTCCAAGAAAATTTATATTGTTATACCAATAATATACCTCAACGTGATGGCGGTACGCACTTAGCGGGTTTCCGTTCTGCATTAACGCGTGGCTTAAATACTTATATAGAAAAAGAAGGTTTGGGCAAAGGGTCAAAGGTTTCAACTACTGGTGATGATGCTCGTGAGGGTTTGACCGCAATAGTCTCGGTTAAAGTTCCCGATCCAAAATTCTCATCGCAGACAAAAGATAAATTAGTTTCATCCGAAGTGAAGTCAGCCGTTGAACATGCTATGGCTGAAAAACTGTCTGAGTATTTATTAGAAAATCCGCAAGAAGCAAAAGCGATTGTAGGAAAAATGATTGACGCTGCACGTGCGCGAGATGCTGCACGTAAAGCACGAGAAATGACGCGTCGCAAAGGTGCACTAGATATTGCGGGCTTACCAGGTAAGCTTGCTGACTGCCAAGAAAAAGATCCTGCACTTTCTGAAATATATATAGTGGAAGGAGATTCTGCGGGCGGTTCAGCGAAGCAGGGGCGTGCACGTAAAACACAAGCTATTTTACCGCTTAAGGGTAAGATCCTAAACGTTGAAAAAGCGCGCTTTGATAAAATGCTAACTTCTGCGGAAGTTGGAAACTTAGTAACAGCGTTAGGTTGTGGTATTGGTAAATCTGAATTTGATGCCGATAAACTTCGCTACCATTCAATTATCATTATGACGGATGCGGATGTTGATGGATCGCATATACGAACATTGATATTAACGTTTTTCTTTAGACATATGCGTGAGTTAATTGAGCGTGGTCATGTCTTTATTGCGCAGCCACCACTTTATAAGATTAGTAAAGGCAAGCAGCAAAGCTACTTAAAAGATGAAGCTGAATTAGATAGCTTCTTTATTCAAGTAGCATTAGAAAATGCTGAGTTGCATATTAATGATCAAGCACCAGCTATTGCTGCTGAACCACTCGGGCAAATGGTAAGTGAATATAAATCGGTTATGGCAATGATTGATCGCTTGTCGAAACTGTACCCACCGTTAGTTTTAAGACGTTTAGTTGATGAGCCTGCTTTAACAGAAGAGATGTTAAAGTCAGAGTCGGCTGTCGCTGGGTGGTGTAAAAACTTACAAGCCTTCTTTACCGATGAACATAAAGCAGGTTCTGAAGCGTATACAATTTCAGTTCGCGAAGATAAAGAACGCAACTTATTTTTACCGAATGTTGAAATCGTTTCTCATGGTATTACTCATGAGCATCGCTTTAATCATGACTTTTTCCAATCATCAGAATACCGAGCAGTTGCTCAGCTAGGCGAAAAGATTAGTGGCCTAATTGAAGAAACGGGCTATGTGAAACGCGGTGAAAAAGAAGAAGCGGTAAGCTCCTTTGCTGAAGCGTTAGATTGGTTAACAAAAGAAGCGAAGCGTGGCTTTATGATTCAGCGCTACAAAGGTCTAGGTGAAATGAATCCTGAGCAGTTGTGGGAAACTACGATGGACCCAGAAGTTCGACGTATGTTGGTGGTAACGATTGAAGATGCCATTGCAGCCGATCAGATATTTACGACCTTGATGGGTGACCAAGTTGAGCCTCGTCGTGAATTTATTGAAAAGAATGCACTCGCTGTAGCTAACTTAGATATTTAGGGATACGTTCAGCAAGATTAATTTGCTGGAGAAAAACCATAAGGCGGCTAAGAAGGATTAGCCGTCGTTAATAATGATGTCGACTGTTCTTCTATCCAATTTTCGACTTCATTTATTAATTGCTTGGCAGATTTTTCAGTAGTAGAGATAGGTGCACCAATGATAAAAGTAATGGTGCCGGCTTGTTTCCTTTGTTTATTCTGCCAGTAAATACCTGCGTTGTGAGCAATAGGTAATATTATCGTTTCACCAGCGATAGCGAGATTAGCCCCACTGCGAGCATAGCGACCACGCTCCCCTGGTTTAACGCGCGTCCCCTCCGGAAAAATCAAAACAGACCGGTTCTGCTTTAAACGTTTTAAGCCAATTTCTTGTACTTTACGCAGCGCATCTTTGGGTGATGAGCGATCAATCGCTATCGGTTCCATTTGCCTTAATGCCCAACCAAAAAACGGAATGCCTAATAATTCTTTTTTAAGAATAGTGCAGAGGTGAGGAAAGATAGTCTGGAGATAAAACGTTTCCCATTCCGATTGGTGTTTACACATAATCACACAGGGAGTTGAAGGAATATTTTCGCGACCTATGACGTTAACTTTAACACCAATAAAAATGCGTGCTAAGGCAACAATAAAACGATTCCAAAGGGAGATATAAGAGAATCTAAAGCGGTAAGGCAGCCAAAAAAATAAACTGCCTGTTAAGCCGAACCAAAAAACCGATAAAAAATAGAAAAAATAAAAACATTTATCTTTTAAAAACAAAATCACGTTTAAAGCCCTTTAAACTTTAGTAGTGCTTTTAAGCTCAATTAGCGCTTTTGAGGCGCGAGTAAAGAGATATCGGCAACATGTAAGAACAATGCGCGCAAACGAGATAATAATGCAAGCCGGTTGTTCTTAAGCGTTGGTTCATCAGCATTAACCATTACGCCATCAAAGAAGGCATCAATACTGTCTTTAAGTTCAGTTAATTTTAATAGGCCATCACGATAGTTAGCTTGATCAAAAAGAGGTTGAACTTCAGCTTCTTTTATTTCAATAGCCTCAGAAAGTGCAATTTCAGCCGCTTCGACAAGCAATCCTGCATTAAAATCAGAAGCATTCACAGTCACTTCTGATTTCTCAAGAATATTACTGACCCGTTTATTGGCACCAGCAAGACTTTCACTTTCACTGGTTTTAATAAATGCGGCTACGGCTTGCACGCGAGCATTGAAATCTAAAGGACTGTTTACTTTGTTGGCTTTAACAGCAGCGAACACTTCAATAGGCAAACCTTGATCTTGATAAACAGCCGCAAAGCGATCAAATAAATAATCAACAACGCGTGCTGTTGTAGCATCTGGATCTTGAATAGCAGCATGCTGTGCTACAGCACGTGCTACCCATTCAGTAATATTGAATGGAAGCTGATTCTGCAAAATGATTTGTAAAATACCAATTGATGCACGGCGAAGCGCGAAAGGATCTTTTGAGCCAGAGGGTTCTTGGCCAATACCAAAGATACCGGTTAATGTATCTAGGCGGTCAGCCAGTGCAACGGCACAAGCGGTATTACCTTGAGGAACTTCATCGCCTGCAAACTTTGGCAGGTAATGCGATTTAATGGCAGTAGCTACATTATCAGATAAGCCTTCATTTGAAGCATAGTAGCCACCAGCGGTACCTTGCATCTTATCGAATTCTAAAACCATATCGGAGGCTAGGTCAGCTTTGCATAATTGCCCAGCTAATTTTGCTGCCTCTGCATCGTCAGCATTTTGAGACGCGGCTAAGCCCTCAGCAAGATGACCAATACGTTCGGTTTTTTCGAAAACGGTTCCGAGCTGTTTTTGAAATACAATGGATTTTAAGCGATCTCTTAACGATGCCATTGATAGCTTTTTATCCGTTTCAAAAAAGAAGGCGGCATCAGCAAGTCTCGGACGAATAACACGCTCGTTACCACTAACGACTTTGCTAGGGTCGATACTGTTGATGTTGCTTACGGTAATAAAGTTAGGCACTAAGTGACCGTTATCATCAACGATATGAAAATATTTCTGATGCTCACTCATTGAATAGATCAGCGCTTCTTGAGGTACCGAAAGAAACTCGCTATCAAAATTACCGATAAGGGCAAAAGGCTGCTCGACTAATGCAGTCACTTCGTCAAGAAGATCATCCTCTATAACTGCGATACCATTAACGGTTTTAGCAAGCTCAGCAACTTGTGATGCAATCGCTTCGCGACGCTTGTCAAAGTCAGCAATGACATGGCCTTCTTCAAGCAGTTGGTTTTCGTAGCTAAGCGCATTATTAATAGTGATGGGTGCCGGCGCATGAAAGCGATGGCCGAAACTTTGTGTTCCTGATTGCACACCTAATATT